>CAMNAT010000050.1 GCA_946531785.1 uncultured Oscillospiraceae bacterium | reverse complement strand
GCTGCCGCGCCAACGCCTATCTCCTTGAGGTTGGCGTTAAGGATATTCTTGCGGTGTCCTGCTGAATTCATCCAGGCGTTCATGACTGCCTCGGGTGTTTTCTGCCCGTATGCAATATTCTCCGCCGCATAGCGGTACCTGATCCCGGCGCTTTTCAGCCTGTCGAACGGTGACTTACCGTCCGGATTCGTGTGGTCAAAAAAGCTCCTGCGGATCATATCCTGCGAATGTGCGCGGGCGATGCTTGCCAGATCATCAGCCCATGTGAGTGCAGAAAGTCCGTATTTTGCTCGCTCGGCATTTACAAGGTCAAGCACCTGCTTTTCGATCGCGGACGCAGTTCCGGTCGATGCCGGCCTTTGGGTAGGTGCGGCAGTCGGTCTTGCGGTCGCCGCAGGCTTCTGGGTCGGCGCAGCGGTCGGTCGCGGTGTTGCAACAGGCCTCCGGGTCGGCACAGCAGCAGGCTTTGCGGTCGCCGCAGGCTTTTGAGTCGGCGTCACCTGACCCGATAAGCCCTTAATTGTGATGCAGTTGTTGCAGCCCAGCATTTTGTTTATGTAATTGATAAGCTCGCCGAGCCTTGCATCTGTCATGCTTTGCAGCCCGGTCTTTATCGCATCTGTCCTGTTTGGATTTGCAGCGTATGCTGTCGGCGCGATCGACGCTATTATAAGCCCGCCGATCAGCGCCTTTTTTATCTTATTCATTAAAAAATTTATCTCCCTTCTGATTTTCCCAAACATGATGCACTATTATTATATCCCTTTTTGATGCACACTTCAATGCAAAATATTTTCCATAATAGGCAGCAGCCTTTGAATAAATAAAAATGATCCCTCACCCGAATTGGGGAAGGATCATTTTCTTTATTCAAAAAATTCGGACGGCTTCATGCCGGTGTATTTTTTTATCACGCGGTAAAATGAAGAATAGTCGTTGAAGCCGCAGCGGCGGTATATATCGCCGATGCCCTTTTCACGGTTCTTCAGCTCGCGTACCGCGGCTATCCGCTTCAGCGCGATATAGTCGTTTATCGTTATCCCTGTCTCGTCCTTGAAGCGGTGGCAGAGGTAGAACTTGCTCATATAAAAGCTTTTCGCCATCTCGTCAAGCCGTATCTCGCGGGTATAGTTACTGTCAAGATAAGCCTTGACCTTGGCTATCACCGGATCGTCAAAGCTATCCTCTGTCTGACCGGGCTTTTTCATAGCCTTGTTCACGGCGAGCGCAAACTCCTGCGCGATCAGCTCTGCAAGATATTTGTCATGCTCGGAGTGCTTTGTCGTATCCTTTAAGATCTCAGCGAGCCGGTCGTAGTAGCCGTAAAGCCCGCAAGCCTCGGCGGTGCTCGGCGGTATGATCCCGCCGCCGTCAAGGGATGTAATGTTTTTAACGAGCCGTCCCGGCATACGCGAGAGCATACGGGGGGAGAGCTGGATAAAAAACCGTCGGTATTCAGATGTGCTGTTGAAGGATATCGTGTGCAGCTTATCGGGCGGCGTGATAACGATATCGCCCGGGCGCAGCTGATATATCTCGCTGTCGATTATATAGGACGCGTCTCCGGCAATGAGCCATAAAAACTCATAGTGCGCGTGGATATGCGCGTCTATCTTGTACGCCGTTGTCTCGATATAGCTCGCCAGCAGATCCGGAGACTTGTAAGATACCCACATGATCTGTCCCTCTTATGCGCGGCGCTCCATTTCCTCGAAGATATCCTCCCAGCTCATGCCGTTATCCGCAAGCATGACAGCCAGATGATAGAGGAGATCTGCGGTCTCATATTTTATCTCGTTCTTATCGCGGTTCTTTCCGGCGATAACGACCTCAGCCGCTTCCTCGCCGACCTTTTTGAGGATCTTGTCCTCGCCCTTGTCGAACAGGTAGTTGGTGTATGAGCCCTCCTCGGGATTGGTCTTGCGGTCAAGGATCGTTGCGAACTCCCTTCTGAGTATATCGCTCAGTCCCGCGCGTGACTTGTCCTCGGTAAGCTTATCGCCGTCTATCCTGCGGAAGAAGCAGCTGCGGTTGCCTGTGTGGCACGCCGGACCGTCGGGGGAGGCAAGCACAACAAGACAGTCGCCGTCGCAGTCAACGCGTATTTCGGAAACATTCATATAGTTCCCGCTCGTTTCGCCCTTTACCCACACCTCATTGCGTGAGCGTGAGAAGAAGGTCGCCTTCCTGGTTTCAAGCGTCATTTTAAGCGTTTCCGCGTTCATGTACGCGACCATGAGGACCTCCTTAGTTGCCGCGTCCTGGACAACGGCGGGGATGAGCCCCTTCTCGTCAAATTTCAGCTCTTTTAATATATTTTCCATTTCCATTCACCCTTTTTATTTAAAACTCATAAGCTTTCTGTTTTTGTAGATATATTCGATTCCCGATATGATCGTGAATATGACCGAGAGCCATACAAGCAGCACTGTGATCGTGTTTGCTACATTCACCGGGATGATAGTTATGCACATCAAGAGTATTCCCGCGATTATCGAGATCATCTGTGTAACTGTTTTCAGCTTGCCCCAGAACGATGCCGCTATTACCTCGCCGTCGGCTGCGGCAACAAGGCGTATGCCCGATACTGCGAATTCGCGCGCGAGTATTATGAACACCGGCCACGCATCTATGATGCCTTTTTGCATGAACACAAGGAACGCTGCTGTTGTGAGCATCTTGTCCGCGAGCGGATCGGCAAACTTGCCGAAGTTCGTGACAAGGTTATACTTGCGTGCTATCTTGCCGTCGAGCATGTCTGTGAGTGATGCAATGACGAATACCGCGAGTCCCGCGATATTTGCCCAAAGCGCGTTTACCGACATGAATGCCAGAAACACCGGCACCAGTATAACGCGCAGAAGCGTCAGCTTATTTGGTAGATTCATATCCATTCTCCTCTTTTCTTAAACTCTTTCACCGGTGAGGTCGTACTCGGACGCATCAACTATCTTAACGCTTATGATATCGCCAGGCTCAACCTCGTCCTCGGTGCCGAAATATATTTTTCCGTCAACATCTATGCTGTCGCCGCGGCCTCTGCCGTAGAACAGGAAGTTCTCCGCGTCGTAGCCCTCAACGAGCACCTCGAGCGTCTGTCCGATCCTGCCGCGGTTCTTTTCGAGCGAGATGCCCTGCTGCAGCCGCATAAGCCTGTCGAGCCGCTCCGCCTTGATGTTCTCGTCCACCTGGTCGGGGAAGTCTGCCGCCGGAGTGCCCTCCTCGCGCGAGTATGTGAATACTCCCATGCGGTCGAAGCGCATCCGCTCCACAAAGTCGTAGAGCGTCTTGAAATGCTCCTCAGTCTCGCCGGGGAAGCCGACGATGATCGAGGTGCGTATATAGCAGTCGGGGAGGGTCTTGCGGATATAGGCAAGCTTTTCCTCCATCTCGGCGCGTGTTGTGCGCCTTGCCATCCGGCGCAGGATGTAATCATCTGCGTGCTGGATGGGTATGTCTATGTAGTTGCAGATCTTGTCGTGCCTTGCCATCGTGTCGATAAGCTCCTTTGTTATCGCCTCCGAATAGAAGTAATGCACTCTTATCCAGTCGATGCCGTCGAGCTTCACAAGCTCCTCCAAAAGCTCCGGCAGGCTCGTGCCGATGTCGGTGCCGTAGCGTGAGGTATCCTGCGCTATGAGTATCAGCTCGCGCGCGCCGCCTGCGGCAAGCTCCTGCGCCTCGTTTACTATATCCTTTATGCTGCGGCTCCTGAAATGCCCGCGTATCTTGGGTATCGCGCAGTAGGTGCAGTTGTTGTCGCAGCCGTCGGCGATCTTTAAATATGCGGTGTATGGCGGAGTCAGCAGCACACGGGGAAGCCCGCACTCTGGCGTGCGGTCAATATGCCCGCTTATAACCGGAGCCTCGTCCTCGCTGAACGCGCGCTCGATTATCTCCGCTATCCTGTCATAGTCGCCTGTACCGAGGATGGCATCCACCTCCGGCAGGTCGGAAAGTATCTCTCTTGAATACCGCTCCGCAAGGCAGCCGGTGACTATAAGGCGGCGGCATTTTCCGCTTTCCTTATACTGCGCCATTTCCAGTATCGCGTCTATCGACTCCTGCTTTGCGCTGTCGATAAAACCGCAGGTGTTTACTATTATTATATCAGCCTCTTCAGGATCAGCTACCGCCTCGCATCCGTCGTCAAGCAGCAGTGCGAGCATCGTCTCTGCGTCAGTCTGATTCTTGGCGCAGCCTAAAGAGACTAATCCGATCTTATATGTCATCGGAAACCTCCAATCCGCTTATAATGTCCTTTATGTCATATATATCATAGCCGCGGTAGACGAGAAAGCGTATAGTCTTGTCTATATTCTTCCTTGTTGTGTCTCCGCCGAGCTTCTTCTCCGCGAGCGCCTCGAGATTCCTCTGCTCGGCGTCGGGGTCAAGCTCATCCATCGCTGCTGAGATATCGTCCTCGTCTATGCCGAGTGCCTTCAGCTCGCTGTATATCCGCCGTCTGCCGTATTTTTTGAGATTCAGAAGATCCGCCGCCTTGCGCTTCGCGTATGCGGCATCATCTACAAATCCGTATTCGCGGCAGAATATGAGCGTCTGTTCTATGTTTTCTTGTGACGCGCCGGCGCGCTTCAGCTTTTGCGTAAGCTCGCGCTCGGAATGGGAGCGGAACTCTAAAAGTCTCAGCGCCTTTTCCTTCACCGTGTCATATGTGTCTAATGCTTTCTTTTTATACATCGTAGTATCCGAACGGGATGCTGAAATCCACACCGCCGATTATCTTGTTTCTGTAGCTTTCCTGCAGCTGATAATAACCGTTCTTCATCTGTTCAGAGCGCACTCCGTAGGAGAGGGACAAGAACGCCTCTATATATGCCGAGAGGTGGTCGCAGCCGCGGATGATCTGCCCGTCTATCGGGTCATACTTATCATCGTTGTACTTGTCGTTGATCTCGTCTGATGATACCTTGCGCAGGGTGCCGTTAAGCATCACCTTTGAGTCGAATTCGTCAACGGTGAAATATTCTATCTCGCTGTGCCATTCCTTCGGAAGCATGGGGTATACCACCGAATGCATCTGCTCATGCTCTATCTCGCTGAGGATCTCGCCCAACCCCTCTACCGATTTCTTTATCGGTGAAACGATATCGCGCGTGAGAGCCTCGGGAACATCGTGGAACAGACCAGCGAAGAAGTTGTTCACAAGTCTTGATTTACACGGTGAATCCAGCTCCAGCGTCATGAAGTAGGAGAGGATCGCCACCACGAGCATATGTCCCATAACAAAGGTCTGCGGCAGCCTCACTGCCTTTGCCCAGCGCAGCTGATAGCGCAGCTTGCCGATAAGGTTGCAGAAGTCCTGCAAAAACGCGTCGCGCTCAAAGCGTGTGAACCCGTCAAAGGTGTTGCACTTCTGCAGATCGCTGTATGTGCCCGCCTTTACCTTTTCAATGTCATAGGTATCCTTGTTGAGCGGATAGATTATCCTGAACTCCCAGTTGCTCGCATAGTAGTGCGCGGCTTTTAATATCTTCTTTTCAAGCGCGGCATATTCCGGCTCGCGCAGATAGCGCTTCAGACGTTCAAAGAAGCCGCCGCCTATGCCCTTCATGTCCGTTTCGAGCTGCTTTATGACCCATTCGTCTATCTGCGGCCCCTTTTCAGCCATGAGCTTATGATAGATAGGGGGCTTTATGTCGGTCAGGATGCTGCGGTGGAAAAACTCAGCTATCCCGCCCTCAATGAGCTTCTGCATATCCACATGCTCACCCTCGCATTTTGCGAGGACATAAGCGTAGAACATCTTGTGCGCCTGCTTGTCGAGCTCGGTGAAGCCGACATACGGGCGGATATGATCGTTCCAGCGCTGTATCGAAGCCGTTTCATATATAAGGTTTATAAGTGACTTTTTTATCATTATAAAAGCACCCCTTTCCGAAGCTTATTCCAAGGTTATCTTGTAGCCCGCCTTTTCAAGCGCCGCGACTACCTTTTTGCCATGCTCTCTGCCGCCGACCTCGCAGGCGATATGGATGATCGCCTCGTTGGGGTCAAGCTCCGCGCTCATTCTGTCGTGCTGCACCATGACGATGTTCGCCTCCGCGTCGCTCAGCACTCTTGAAAGATGCTCAAGGCTGCCCGGGATATCCAAAAGCGTTGTGCGGAACTTTATCTTCCGTCCGCGTGAGGAGAGACCCAGCTCTATTATCCTTGCGGTGAAGGAAACATCTATGTTTCCGCCCGATAGCACGCAGACAACCTTTTTGTCCTTTACATCCAGCTTGCCGGAGAGCACCGCCGCAAGCGTTGTCGCGCCCGCCGGCTCTACCACCTGCTTTGTGCGCTCCATCAGCAGCAGTATCGCCTCGGATATCTCTGAGTCCGATACCGTTACAACATCGTCAACATATTTGTTTATAAGCTCCACCGTCTGCTTGCCGGGGCATTTTACCGATATGCCGTCGGCGATGGTCAGGGAGCTGTCTGTCGTGCAGTATTCCTTCTTCCTGAAGGATTTGGCTATCGCCGGAGCACCCTCCGCCTGTACGCCTATCACCTTTACGCGCGGATTTATCTGCTTTATGCATGCCGCGATGCCCGCGAGCAGTCCGCCGCCGCCTGCCGGAACAACTATCATGTCCACCATAGGCAGGTCTTTTAGTATCTCTATTCCTATCGTGCCCTGACCCGCCATTACCTCGGGATCGTCATAGGGGTGGACGAAGGTCGCGCCCTCTTTCTCGACTATCTCAAGTGCCTTGTTATATGCGTCGTCGTAGCAGTCGCCGTGGAGCACCACCTTGGCGCCGTAGCCCTTTGTCGCCTCGACCTTTGCGATCGGGGTGGACTTGGGCATACAGATTATCGCGGGGATGCCGTGTACCTTGGAGGCGTATGCCGTGCCTTGGGCATGGTTGCCCGCGGACGATGCCACCGCCGCCTTTATCTCGCCGCGCTCAACCAGCGCCGCGATCTTGTTCGACGCGCCACGTATCTTGAATGAGCCGGTCTTTTGCTGATTCTCGTATTTCAGATATATCTCGCCGCCTGTCATGGACGAGAAGGTAGTGGATCTTTCGAGCTTTGTCTTGTGTACGGTGTTTTTAAGCCGCTGTGATGCCAGCTCGATCTCCTTTAATGGAAGTTCCATTGTCCCATATCCTTTCCTGTTTATAAATATACTAGCTTATTATACCATAACCCGCCAGATATTGCAAGTCCGATTTTTGATTTTCAGATCCATCGGCATAATGACAGATACCCGCCCGGTCAAAAATCTTGTGTAAAAGGTAACATGTCCTTTACAATACCAATAATTTCTGGTATAATGTATAATGGAAAAGAATTTGAAAGGACAGGATCGCCGCATGGAAACACCGATATATTCACGCCTTAAAGCGCTCAGTGATACGGACAGGACGCCGTTTGCCATGCCCGGTCATAAAGGCGCGCGCGGGCTTACTGATGATCTGATCTCGCTTGATATGACCGAGATCGGGTGCGGTGTTGATCTCCTGCACGAAAGTGATGAGGTAAGATCTGCGAACAGGCTGCTCAGCGACCTTTACGGAACACGCGAGAGCTTTATACTCACAGGCGGCTCTACTCTTGCGATCCAGGTCATGCTCGCCTCGGTGCTGAGTCCGGGCGATACGCTTCTTGCATCGGCAGACTGCCACAAGAGCGTTATAAACACCTGCGCGCTCTGCGGCTTCCGGCTCAGGGTGATACCCGTCGGATATGATCCTGATATGTCCGCTCCGCTCGGCATCGGTGATTTTGAGATAGCCGATGAAGTAAAGGCGGTGCTGCTGACCTCGCCGAATTACTACGGGATAGTGAAGGATATAAAAAGAGCGGCTGAAAAATGCCATGCCGCCGGAGTGCCTCTCCTCGTCGATGAGGCACACGGCGCGCATTTCATTGCGGGTGAGCCCTTCCCCGAAAGCGCGGTATCACAGGGCGCGGATATGGTCTGTCACAGCGCGCATAAAACGCTTGCCGCCCTCACCGGCGCGGCGTATCTGCATATAACGGGCAGGGGGATAGACCCGGCGCGCGTCAGGAGGCTTCTCAGGAGCTTTGCATCGTCAAGCCCATCCTATCCGATAGCGGCATCCGCCGACTATGCCCGCGCGCGGCTCGCTGTGACAGAGTACAGCAGCGTTGCCGCGATGTGTAAAGATTTTGTCGGACGCATCGAGCGCGATACCTATATACGGGCACTCAGAAATGACGATATAACGAGGCTGGTTCTGAATTTTTCCGGATATGACACGACCGGATTTTATGTAAATGATATCTTGTCACAGGAATATGCGATCGACTGTGAGATGGCGGATTTACATAATATTATATTGATAACAACACCGGAAAATACCCGACAGGACTTTGACAGGCTGCATAGTGCTTTGGTTGACATAACAAAAACGCTGTCTAAGCGGAAAAAAACCGGTATATTGGCACCGCCGCCCGTAATGACGGGAACGGTCTCGCCGTCGGCGTTTGTGAGGACGGAGCATGTTCCGCTGAGGGAAGCGGTCGGCAGAACGGCAGCGGCAGCGGTCGCGGCGTATCCGCCCGGAACGGCGATAATTTTTCCGGGTGAGGTCATAAGACGCGAGAGCGTGGAGTATATAGAACGGCTCATTGCAGCAGGAGCGGAGCCGGAGGGAATAGAAAATGGTATGGCAGAAGTGATCGGATGATGAGGATAACAATAGATGCGGTAATAGATAATATAGTGTATTCCAACCCCGACAACGGCTATCTCATCTGCGAGGTTGACTCGAAGGAGGAGGGGCAGTTTTACGCGGTCGGAACGATGCCGGGAGTGACCGGCGGCGAGAATGTCGAGCTTACAGGGAGCTGGGTGACGCATCCGGAGTACGGCGAGCAGTTCAGGGTAGAGCTGTATAAGATACTCATGCCGACGGACACGCAGGCAATGATAAAGTACCTCGGCTCGGGGATGATAAAGGGCGTGCGTGAGGCGACGGCAAAGAAGCTTGTCGAGGCATTCGGCAAGGATGTGTTTGACATCATCGGCACAGAGCCGTCAAAGCTTGCAACGGTCAAGGGCATAAGCCTTGAAAAGGCAAAGATCATAAGCGCGTCATATAACGAGCAGAGAGCGGTGCAGAACATCATCATGTTTTTGCAGCAGTATGGGATATCGCCGCATCTTGCTGTGAAGATACACGATCTTTTCGGCGCGGCGGCGGTCGATCGGATACGGAAAAATCCGTATATCCTCGCGACCGCGGTCGAGGGCGTATCGTTCCGCGTTGCGGACGGCATTGCATCCGGCATGGGCTTGCCGAAAAACAGCCCGACGCGGATAAAGTGCGGTATCTTGTATATCCTTCGCGAGGCGGCGTATGCGTACGGGCATATGTATCTGCCGAGGGGGCTGCTCATAGAGCATACCGTGTATGAGCTTGCCGTATCTGACGCGGAGGCAGCAAGTGCGCTCACCGAGCTTGCCGCCGAACGCAGCGTGGTGATGGATAATATGGAAAAAACAGATGTGTGCTATCTTGCCGGACTCTATCACGATGAGAAGTATATTGCGGCAAGGCTTTCGGAGGCTGCGGCGACGGATGTGAAGTATAAAATGGACCCGGCGGATGCCGAGGACGCGATAGATAAGCTGGAGGCGGTCGAAGATATCCATCTGGCTCCGGCTCAGCGTGACGCGGTGGTCTCGGCGCTGTCCGGCGGCTGCATGGTGCTCACCGGCGGCCCCGGAACGGGAAAAACGACAACGATAAATACGATAATAAAGCTCATGGAGCGGCTGCGGCTGAAGCTCGCGCTTGCCGCGCCTACAGGCAGGGCGGCAAAGCGCATGTCGCAGGTGACGGGAAGGGAGAGCAAGACGATCCACCG
>CAMNAT010000049.1 GCA_946531785.1 uncultured Oscillospiraceae bacterium | reverse complement strand
ATAATTTATATGTGCATGATAATTATTTGCCGATATATAGTCCATAGCGCCGTTAGCAAATATCAGATCCTTGTAGCCGGCCTTCTTTGTTGTATTTCCGGCAAAACCACCTATAACAGATCTTGCACCCGAATTTGAATCTGCAACACCCAATGATGCAGCCTTTAAAAATGCCGAGTACAGATCAACAGGTTCGGCAAGAAATATAGTATCCTGCTCATTCCATGCCTCCCACGCATCTATAGTTCCTTTATAACGCTCCGAGACATTTTTCATCATTCTGTATATCTTGAACATATCAGATGGCAGATCTCTGCCTCGAGCCCTCGCCCATCCGGGCGTATCATGAAATACATTAAGCACATGTATTCCGCTGTTTTTAAAAGGCTCAACCGCCGCATCCATAATATCGTAATTGAACTCGCCGTCCTTTGCCTCTATTTCGCTCCACCTGAACCGTTCACGCAGCCATGTTACACCTGCAAGCTTTGCCGCTTTTAAATACCTTTTTACATTATCCTTACTACCCTTAACAAGCCAATCACTTGCAAAATCCATGGCGAACGGAGTATCGTCGTATTTTTTTCTCGACGCTTGAGGCACTACAACAGCAAAAGTGCAGCTTCCGGCAAGTGATTCTCCGTTATATATCTCCATGCTGTACCAGCCCGGTTCAAAGGTTCCAAGCTCAAGCCTGAAATGATGACTGTTCTTTTTCACCTTAATAACATCTTCTGTTACTTTTGCGTTCCAAAAATCTCTTATGATAAATTTTAGCGACATATCATCAGGAGCGGCAGAATTGAATTTTATATCAAAGCTTACGCCGGTGTTTTGTTCAAAAACACCTAAATCAGCCATCGGCTCAGCTTTTTTCACTGCAAACGGTATTTCCTTCAGCTCAAAATAATCCATATAGAACGCCACAATGCCATCCTGCCGCAGATCATCATCGCGAAGTCTGAACCTTATTGTATTCTCGCCCTTTTTAAGTTCGAGAGCGCCGATGTTATATTTTTGTACGGTATCGGGGTATGTTTTGGATGCTACATTTCCAACCAATACCGCATCCGTAGCCGCATCAAGCTCTTCTTCGCCATTTGCCGATACCATATAATCTGTTGTATATTTCGATGCAAGCAGAGTTGTTACTGCAGTCACACTATACGCTCCCGCGCGCGGCACGGTCACCTTATAATCCGCATAAAACGAAGAACCCGGAGCTTTTTCGCCTATATAATACAGTATATCTCCGTTAGAAAACTCAGGGGTATCCACCCTGTTGCCGGCTGCAAATGTTATAGAACTGTAGCTTCCCGCTTCAACATGCACATCAGCTGATGCCGCCATATGAATACCAAATAATGTGATCATCCCCGTCGCCATAACCACTGCAGTTTTTATAAAGCTTTTTTTCAATTAGGATCACCCTGACCTTTCACACGCTTTATTTTGCATACACCTTCTCATAATATGAATGCATATCCTCTGTATTATCCCAAACATATACCACCGTTCGATCCGCCGTATTATCGGCAGCAAGTGTATGATCCGCTGTCACTCCCGGTGTTTTTACATCCACACTCTTCGTTTTAACATCCACAAACGAGCTGTCCTCACCGTTTGTTATGTTATAACGCACAGCGATAAATGTGGGTACAATGCTTACTTTGTTACCATTTACACAGCTTATGATCGTATTATTATCTTCCGCCGTTACTCCGGTAACAATTATAGGGCACTGTCCATTAAATACATATATATTGCATTTGCTTTCCGCTGATTCGCCGTAGCCCTCCGCGCGGACTGTTATTACCGCGCTGCCTGCATTCTTCCCGGTTACTATACCGTTTTCATCAACTGATGCAACAGCCGGCTTGTCAGAGCTGTATACAATATTCAAATCATCATTGTCCACCATTATACCTTCGGGATCAAAAACCTTGAGTGAGAGCTGTGTTCTTCCACCGCATATAACAGCACTGTTTTCCGCAGCTGCTACTGCTGTATCCGGAACACCTTCGCCTGTAGGCACAAGTGAAAATTTATCCAGAGCAAACAGCGCGTTTGAATTATTTCTTGCGATCTCGTCAATTATAAATGTAATGGTATGCACGCCTGCATCCATCTGAAGCGGCTCATTCAGCCTGTATCTGGCGAAATATCCCTCAAAATTACCGCCATAAGCACCCCCGCTGAGAGAAAGCTGCATGATCTTTGATATGGTTGCATCCATCTTTTGCTGATCGCCTTCCATATTATAATACGATCCCCCGCAAACAAGCCGTATCTCTTCCCCGTCATCTACTCTGAGCTTTACCGGGGCTCGATACATATGTGCATCTGTAGCCTCGACATATCCGCTCATATCCATTTCGAGCTCATAGCTGTCATCGCTAGGTATTATGACCGAATAGGAAAGCTCCGATTTACCCTTTAACCCAATTACCTTACCATCCTCATCCTTTGATACCGGTATGACTACCGCAGTGTATTTCCCACCGCTTACACCCGATGCCGCAGAATCAATATGCTCATACTGGGTCTTGGTGCCGATCGATTCAGCTTCAGCCTCAGGTGCAGAAACCGGTGTGAACTTCATGCAATCAAAATTAAACAGGTATCCGGTATTCTTTCCGTCGGTACGAGGAGATTCCGCAGCCAGACGAACAATATTAACACCTTTTTTAAGGTGTGCAGTCCTGTTTGCCATATATCCTACATAATCTACATCATTTACATATTCGCATACAGCAGTTACCTCATTGCTGTATGCATCATCATAGCCGTCTCCATCAGTATCATTGCCTGTCAGTATCTTCTGAGTTCTGTTGATATCTAAAGACCACCCGGAAAGATATCTGCGCGGATGGCTTCCCGAAAAATCCAGTCTGAACTCTCCATCATGGTCAGAATATACCATATAGTCAGCATATATCGCAGCAGACAGATCTGATCTGTACAGTTGGTTATAAGCACCGCCTTCCGCATTTGCATCCGAAACGGTATTCATGTATCCATTCCCTGCAAATGCTTCATTGGCAGAAACAAAGATACAGTCCGAGTTATCCCTTAAATAATTTAACGAAAATCCGTCAAGCGAAAAATGATAGCCTTCATCTATATCTTTTTTTCCCTCGACAGTAAAGGTCAGAATATTCTCACCCGCATTAAGATGTACGGGAATACGGTATTTCGCATAACTGTATACTCCGTTTACCGCTATATACCGTGTTCCGAACAGATTTTCCGCACCGGTCGTCGCCCATGCAATAAGCAAAGTGCCGTTTATTGCGATCGGGGTTTCATCGTTTATGCTGATCGAAAACGGGCTCCAGTTCTGCCAATCGGAAACTATACTCTCCGGCACAGTTGAAGATACAAACTCAAGACTGTATTCACCCTGCTTTTCTGCAAATATCTTATAGCTTAAATAAGGCTTATCCGCATCGTCAAAGGTATCGCCGTTCAGCGTTATATATGTATTTGAGCCTATGCTTTCTTCAACCGATACGCCGTTTGATAGGTATATATTTCCCTCCGCCTCTATCCATGCCGTACCATCAAAAAAGCTGTTGTTAAAATAAGTTTCGCTCCCGGCATATACAGGCATATGGCAAAACGCCAACGCCGCAGCTACCGCTGTCAATATCCCTTTTCGCATAATAAGCTCCTTCCAAGTCTTTAATAATCTGTCTGATCGGTAAATAATATATCTTTATATTCCCACTGCATCCTGTAAGTGTATCCTGCCAACCGACTGCTCCATGTATTTGTTTCAGTGTTAATATCTATTGTTTTGTACACTGCGCGCCCGGTCGCGGTGTAGCCTGCCGCAATAAGAGTATGCGGTCCCTGTGAGATCCCTTGTATTCTGACAGAGCTGCCCGCATTTATCTCTTTTCCGTCACAGAACATTCTGAGTCCGCTCAGCCCCTCGGGCAAGGATGCATTGAAAACGATAGTGCCGTTATCTTCATATGCACTCGCACTTATCTCCGGCAATACCGACTTAGAGCCAATTGTAAAGAAGCCTACATCGGATAAAGTATAATTAAGCTCAGCTTGAGATGAATGGACTCCTATTTTTATAAACATTCTCCTACCGAGAACGCTTGCAAGCGATGCCGCGCTTCCGGTGCTTCTTGTGGTGAAATCACGCCAAAGAAACGCATAGCTCGCTGTACCCTCATTTATGCTTACGAGCTTTGCCGCAGGCAGAGTAAACATACTGCTGCCGTCAGAGATTTGAACGGTCATATAGTTATTATAATCAAAAGGTACTGTTTTGTCAAAGCCGACCGTGAACCTTATTCCGTCAAATCCTGAAAGATCCTGACTTCTTGCAAACACAAACGGATAATAGTAGCCCGGATTGCCGTCTGTTGAAACAGAAAATCTTACTCCACCTGATGTTTTCCCCATAGAGGCGGTCACATTGCTCGTTTTGCTCGGTGTCTGCCATCCGTCGCCTGTTATTGCATCCGACGCTGTAAGCTTGGTAAATGCGATCTGTTCCGGATCCTTATTAAAATTGACCAGTGCAACAAGCGGAGATGTGTTCTCACCATTAAACAAGCCGTAGAGCTTTATATCATATCCCGCGCCAAACACAGTATTGCTGTTTCTGTTTATTGTTATATTCACCTCTGTGCTTCCGCCCGCAGGAACCGTCACAGCGGAGTCGGGACATTCCACATTGAATGCACCGCCTTCTGCCGCTGCAAGGATATATCCGCTCATTTCTCTATCCGAAAAATTATATACCGTCACAGGTATCGTATTGCTATTTGAATATGAAAGAGAATATCCCTCATGCTTATATGCGCCGCCGTTCTCCTGCGGAAATTCCGCCCAAAGAACTATCTTATCATTATCGGTAAGCTCATGCTTGGTCACATCCGTAAACGCACGGGCATTCTCATAAACATTCTCCGGTACAGACGGAAATACAATATATATCGGCTCCTTGGAGATGGAAACATTAAGCTCACTGTTGGAATAAGCAGAGCTTACCGGCTTCCCCATCATATCATATACCGCTGTGCCCTCCGGTGACGGTATCGCTATGCTGCTGTCAGCATCCGACCAGATCACCTCGGTTATCTCATTATCCTTATACATTGCATAGCCGTATGCATTGGCGGGAAGACCTTTTACACTGCCATAGTAGTTGGTTCCCTTCAGCATATCTGCCATTACCGCTATTGTAGCGTACGCAGGGCGAGGCGATCCGTCCGCATCAAACAAGCCGAAATCGTACTGTGTTGTTCCGTCCGATTCCGTAAACGGCAGACCTAAAAACGCAAACTGTTTATCTGTCCCCAAAGAAACATCTATCATAAATTTCTTTACCATATACTCCGCTTGTGCAGTTTTCTGTATATCGGTAAGTCCACCGGATACGATCGGCTGTTTGAGGCCTGATTCCGTCTGCCAAACAGGCTTCTTTTCCCGGCTGTACAAAAGCGATGCAATATAGTGTCCCTTGATTTTATTCGTATTTATTACGGGTACGCTCTCTGATGCAGCGTTAAATTCAGTATGCACATGGAAATTATATATATCACTGTAATTTAACACCTCATTTTGCAGCAGTATATCTGCATATGAGGTATTTGCTCCCGCGGCAAAGCCGCCGATCGCTATGAGCGGCTTGCTTTGTGAGTTATCCGATGCTATAGCCGCCGCTTTCAGCATTGCCGCATATTTATCTGCACCCTCGTTTGAAAATAAAGACGCATCCTGCTCATTCCATATCTCCCATATATCCGCAAAGCTGTCTGTTCCGCTGTTTGCTATATTGTAAATCAGATCATACATCTTTTTCGGATCTGAAGGCAGCTTGTTATTTCCTGTTTTCGCCCAAGAGGGGGTGCTGTGAAAAGTCTCGCTCACCAACAGTCCCTCTTTTTTTAGCGGTATTGTATCATCTGCAAGAAATCTTTTTAAAAAGCTCGTGCCGGTTGGCGAAAGTTCAGCCCAGTTGAACCTGTCCCTCACCCAGCCAGCTCCGGCAAGAACCGCGGCTTTTGCATACGCTCTCTGCAAAAAGTGTGAGTCGGTATGCCATGCGGATGCAAGATCTATGCCAAACGGATCATGCGAAGCATTACTATCTCGCGGATCAGGCACAATAACAAAAGCCTTTTCTCTGCCCGAACCCAAGCTGATCGTATAATAGCCCGTTTCAAGCATCAATTTCAGTCTTGATGTGCCTGTGCCCTTTTCTATGATCTTCTGTCCGCTTGCTACAGTGAGCCCCTTATGGTCTGACACAGTGTAGCTTATCCCGGTATCCTCTGCGGCTATGCCTTCCGCAAATATCTCAAAATCTGCGCCATTGCTTTCGGTAAAGATCCCAAGTGGTGAATCAACTGTCTTTATATCCACCGTTCCCTGCGACAAATATGGCGTAAGCTCCAGATAATCGAGATAGAAATTACATACCGAGCCGTCCCACGACGCCATATCCACATTAATTGTGATCTTGTTCTTGCCCTTTGGCAAATACACTCTTCCAAGACTGTATTTGCCCAGAAGGTCAGATTCCAAAGCACCTGAAAAATCTATGGTCAGAGCTTCGACAAGCACAGCATCGCGAGAAAAAACGGCAGCCTCTTTTCCGTTTACGGAAACAGCGTAATCGTTCACCCATTTATGCTCATCTATTCTTCCGCTTACCGCGCTGAGCTCATAAAAGCCGCTCGCAGTGCAATCTGCATAATAGCTCAGCTCATAAGTATAAGGCTTATCAGGATCAAAGCTTCCGAAGGTAAAGAAGGCGAGCTTATCCTGCGATACTCCTTTCCCCGATACAATGTTCATATTCATTGCTGTCTTTGCGCCGTCTGAGGATACTTTATTTGCAAATTCTGTGTTTTCACCCTCAATTTTTATTGTTTCGGGGATATCGGCTTTAAGCTCATTCCAGATTATCGAATTAGTATAGGGCATTTGGCTATCGGGATCCCAGACAAATATCTTTGCATTAGGATGCACATTATGTATTGTTCCCGAAACTGTTTCTCCGCTGCCTATATTGATATTTTTTTCCGTATTAACAAATTCAAAACGATCCTCCTCATCATATCCCGCCAGCATTACTGTGACAGGATGATCCGCTCCGTCTACATTATTAAGAGTATAGCAAAGCTCTGAACCGTCAAATCCTGTTACAGAAAAGCTTACCTTTTCCTCATAGTCAGCGTGGCAAATGCCTGAACACATACACACCGCAGCGATAACAGCTAAAACAGAAAAAGTACTTTTTGCCTTAATCACGATCGTTGACCTCCGTTTGAGATACTTTGTTTTTGTCAGCCCTTTGTTGAGCCAAGAGTCATTCCCGATACATAGATCCTCATTGTACATGAGATGAGTATCATCAGCGGAACGGAAACTATAGTGTAGGACGCCATCTGAAACCCGAAATTTGTTCCATACTGTCCCACAAGCCGGTTCAGGCCGACAGGAATAGTTCTCAGATTATCAGAGCTCAGAACAATGTACGGCCACATAAAGTTATTAAATGAGCTGAAGAATGTGAACAGGCATATCGTGCCTATAACAGGCTTTGATATAGGCAGAACAATGTGCCTTATTATACCCAGCTCACCTGCGCCGTCCAGCCTTGCCGACTCAAAAATGCTGTCCGGTATCGCTCCGAAAAAGCTGCGTGAAAGCATTATTGGCATTATACACCCGGTCGCTACCTGAGGAAGTATAACTCCGGAATGAGTGTCATTAAGCCCCAGCGCATTTACATTTATAAGCATAGAAATAAGTATAAGTGATACAGGTATCATCTGGAACATCAGAAGCAGATAATACAAAAACTCTTTAAACATAAACTGCATTTTTGCAAATGCATATCCCGCAAACACAGACACAAACAGAACGCCTATGACCGTAAAGAAGGTTATTTTTATAGAATTAAAGGCATATACCTTTACTATATCCCAGGCCTGAATATAGTTATCCCAGCAAACCGGAAGCTGAATGCCCCAAAAGTTCGTGATAAACCCCACCTGATCCTTTGTGGAGGTTACGACCATAAGATAAAGCGGAAATATTGTAAAGAGCATGGTCAACACAAGTATTATCCATATAACCAGCTTTGAAACAGTAAACTTATGCATCCTTATCCTCCTTCAACTTAGATGTTATCACACTAAGTATCATTGTAATTATGAATAAAACCACAGATATAGCACACGCATATCCCATTTCCGGTGAAGCCTTGAATGCGCTTTGATACATATGCAGTCCCGGCAGAACAGACGCGTTGTTAGGTCCTCCGTTTGTAAGTATCAGATTTTTCTCATACTGCTGCATAAGTCCGATTATTCCGAATATCAGCAGCACCTTTATCTGCGGAAGTATGAGCGGCAGCTCGATACTGAAAAAGATCCTAACTGCAGATGCTCCGCTGACCTCTGCCGACTCTATTATTGACCTGTCCACACCCTGAAACGCAGAATACAAAATGAGGAAATTTGTCCCCGCTATCCATGGAAAACCAACAAATATGATCGCTATATTTACCCATGTCGGATTACCCAGAAAATTAGGTGACTGCATTCCCCAGGATGACACTATTCTCGATATCACGCCTATCTCGGGGTAATAAATAAACTTCCACATCAGTAATATTACTATTCCGGGCACTACTACAGGTATGACAAATACCGATCTTACAAGGTTTTGCAGCTTCTGCCGCTTTATTCCCTCAACAAATCTCGCTACAACTATCTGACAGAACAAGCATACAAACAGACCGATAAAATATACCAGCAGATTTTGCATGGATTTCCAGAACACGGGATCATTAAAGAACAGATCTTTATAGTTGTCTAAGCCTATAAAGGTGTTTAGTTTCATTCCGTCATAGCGGTAAAATGATTTTATCACCGCAGTTGCCATAGGCATAAACAGGAACACAAACAGAAATACAAACGCCGGCAGAATAAACATGTACGCATATATTGATTGCCTTTTCGCAAGCTTGCCTTGCGGTTTCTTTTTCATAATGATGCCCTCCTTACATTGCCGGTAAATCCGGATCGTCGCTTAAATATCTTCTTTCTGTACAAACAGGTATGGTAACGGTGATCGATGTTCCGATATTATGCTTGCTTTCAAGCTTTATTCCATACTCCTGACCATAAAGAAGCTTAATTCTGTTGTTCACATTCTTAAGCCCGATGGATTCTGTTTTTAGAATGTTGCTTTCATTTTCTATATAGTCTATGACCTCACGGATCCTTTCCTCAGTCATCCCTTCTCCGTTATCGGTCACACAAAATTCGATATCATTCTCTTTTCTTTTTATTACAACCTTAATACTACAATTTTCTGTTTTTGCCTTGAACCCATGGCTCACGGCATTCTCCACGATCGGCTGCAAAAGAAATTTTATTGTATAACAACTCATTATTTCAGGATCTGCCATCACCTGATAATCCATGTTGCCGTAAAATCTGAGCTGCAATATCCTGAAATAGTTCTCGAGGTTAGCTATTTCTTCTTCTATCGTAACCTCTGCATTCGGCTGCAAATTGAACCTGATGATCTCGCCGAATATTCCCACTACATCAAACATATCCTCAGTTCTGCCCGTAAGCGCCATCATTTGCAGCATTTGCAGGGTGTTAAACATAAAATGCGGATTTATCTGATGTTCAAGGCTCTCGATATGAGCCTGCTGTATTTCCAGCCTGAGCATTAGATTTTGATCTATCTCATTCTCAAGACTTGCTACCATATCATTAAAGCGGCTGTATAAAAATCCCACTTCTGTATTATCACTTATATCCTCCAGCCGCTCATATTTACCGTTTCCGACCTTGCCAAGCTTGTCGGCAAGGTCGATCAACGGTTTGCTTATAAGTTTAACTGCTCTGCGCAGTATAATCATAAATATAAACCAGGATATACAGATCGCAGCAAATGATATGCACAATATCCTCATTATAGGTGCGTAAATGTCTTTGACGGGCACTACACCTACCAGCTTCCAGCCATCCACGCTTGAGTCGATGTAACTCACATAACAGCGCTGCCCATTATTGTCACGATATGTACGGTGAGTCATTGTGAATACATCACTAAAACAACTTCCGATATTATCTCTTGATCCGCCGG
>CAMNAT010000048.1 GCA_946531785.1 uncultured Oscillospiraceae bacterium | reverse complement strand
ATCTCGGACGACCCATTCTGTTTCCTTTCCCAACAAAATATTTTTTCAGGTCGATTTTATTCATCAATTCGTTGAAAGTGTAAATCGGATCAGAAATTTCAATAATTTTTTCTAAATCCACTGGAATTTTCATTTGAATTGGTGTATAATATACATCAGTGGTAAACTGGTTTTTCATATTTATATTATACCACTAAATGGCTGATTCCGCTACAGGTTCAGCCATTTTTCTTGCAAAAACTTTATATTTATTATCCAAAACGAGAAGAGGACCTCATTCCCTGAGATCCTCTTCGTTTTTAGGGACTTTTTTTACAGCCCCTTTTTGATTTGCATTATTTCTTGCCCTTTTTAGCGTTGCGTCTCTCAGCCGCGGCAGCTGCCTTAGCCTCTGCCTCAGACTCCTTCCATGCAGCCCAGAATGTGCTTGCAAGGAATATTGAGGTATACGCACCTACTACTATACCTATGATAAGCGGAAGAGCAAACTCCTTGATCGTTGTAACACCGAGGATATAGATCAGTACTATTGTGATAAGTGTTGTTATCGTTGAGTTGATAGTACGACCGAGGGTTTCGGTTATGCTTCTGTTTGTCATATCCGAAATCGACTCTGTGCGCTTTCTCGCCTTCATGTTCTCACGGATACGGTCAAAGATAACGATGGTGTTGTTGATCGAATATCCTACTACCGTAAGCATAGCAGCGATGAATGTTGTATTCAGCGGAATATTTGTTATTGTATATACCGCAGCCATGACCAGTACATTAAGAGCCAGTGTAACGACCGCCATAACGCCGCTTCTCCACTCGAATCTGATGATTATATAGATGAGTATGCAGAGTATTGCGAACAGCGTGTATGTGAGCGCCTTTGTCTGCACCTGCTTACCGAAGCTTGCCGATGCCTCCTGTACCTCAACTGAGCTGTCGTTAAAGTCATACTTTTCATGGAGAGCTGTAAGGACCTTATCTGTGAGTGTTTCCTCAGCAGCTGCCTCGCCCTCTGCGTCAGATGCCGCAGCCTCGTCCGTTGCCGGAAGCTTTATGATAACATTGTTATCCGTTGCCGACTGCTGGATAGTTGCATCAAGACCTGTTGCGTCCTTAATGACTCCTGCGATCTCCTTATTATCAACATTGCCGTTGATAGCTACCTGCATTCTTGTACCACCTACGAACTCAACGTCGAAGTTGAAGCCGCCGTGCACGAAATACATTACGATACCGAGCACTATGATGATCACCGGTAAAAGAAGGAACTTTACTTTATTCTGAGTATAGTTAAATACCTTATTCATTCTCAGCACCTCCTACCTTTTTCTTAGCGTTATAGAACATTGCTCTGTTATCAACGCCTATATTAACAAGATTTCTGAGTAAGAACTTTGTGATAACGATAGCCGTGAACATTGAGAGGATTACGCCTATACCAAGTGTTATAGCAAAGCCTGTTACCGTACCGATACCTGACATATAGAGAACTATACATGAGATGATCGTTGTAACATTCGAGTCAAGGATAGCTGAGAATGCCTTTGAGAAGCCGCTCTCAACAGAAGCTCTTATCGACTTGCCCAATGCAAGCTCTTCCTTCATACGCTCAAATATGATACAGTCAGCATCGACCGCCATACCTATCGAGAGCACGATACCCGCGATACCCGAAAGGCTGAGGTTGACTCTGAACACACCCATAACGAGGCATATGAGGCCTATATATATAAGAAGTGAAAGGTCTGCTACAAGCCCCGGGAGTCTGTATCTCCAGATCATGAAGAGCATGATGAGAAGTATACCTATGCCTGCCGCAAGCTGGCTTGTCGGGAGCGCGTCTGCGCCGAGCTCTGCCGATACCGTTGACTGTGATATCTTCTTCATCTCGAACGGAAGGTTACCTGAGTTGATCTGGTTAGCAAGCTTTGCCGCATCCTCTGCTGTGAACTGACCTGTGATAACACATGACTCACTGTCGATCTTCTCTCTTACCTGCGGGTTTGAAACAATGTTCTCATCCATTACGATCATGATCCTGTTGTTCGGTGACGACTTAGCCGCAGCTGCCGCTGTTGCGTCAGCAAACTTCTTAGCACCCTCAGATGTGAAGTTTACAGTTACATAATACTGCGAGTTATCTGTCTGGTTCGGCTTACCGAACTGGCTCTTTGCCGATGCTACATCAGTACCCTCTAAAACGACATTACCGTCAGTGTCCTGGAAGGTCAGCTTCGCTACCTCTGAAAGGAGCGCAGCGATCTCATCAGTTTCACTTGTTGAGTTCTTTGAAGTCTTTGCCGCTGCTGCCGGTGCTGCTGATGCAGCCTCTGTAGCCGCCTCTGTAGCAGCTTCTGTCGCTTTTGCAGCAGCTGTTGCTGCTTCTGTAGTAGCCGCCGCTGTAGCTGCTTCTGTAGCAGCCTCTGCTGTAGCTTCCTCAGCAGGTGCCTCTGCAGCCTCCGCAGCTTCCTTCGCTGCTGATTCCGACGGAACCTCTATAGTTACCTTTCCGCCCTCGCCTATCGATATGCGAGCCTCTGTATAGCCCGCAGCCGTAAGACGCGTTTCATAGATCGATTTTACCGATTCCATGTCCTCCTCAGACGGATTCTGAGCCTGTGCCTCAAAGGTTATCACCGAACCGCCTGCAAGATCGATACCCTTTCTGATACCCGTTTTCTCGTCAAACATACCGCCGTAGGTCTCGTGCAGCGTGCCCGGAAGACCAAACAACGCTACCGCATCCAGCAATAATGCCGCGATAATAATGAGACAAAAAGTTACGATACTTTTTTTCTTCATCTCGTTTACATTCCTTTCCTATTTTTTGGCAGACACAGTCTGCCTGATTTTAAACGTATACACAATTATACAACTTATCTCATATTTAGTCAAGCATTTTTTTCAAAATTTAAACTTGGCGTAAATATATTATAATACTTCTGTTAAATAATTTCCTTGCGTATACGGTATCTTGCTTCATCTATGCTTATATTATGCTCTCGCGCTGCCCTTTCAATGAATTCGGGATCTATTATCACCTTTGTGGTGCCGAAGCCCGATGCGCGGCTTATCTTGATCTCGCCCAGACGCGTATCCTTTATCTCGTCCACTATTTCCATCTTATAAGCTGAAACATCCGAGCGGCGCACATAGGTAGCAGATGTATTCTTGATGATCGCCGCGGCTGCCTCATCTGCAACATCGCTGTTGCATATACACCTCAGAACAACTCCGCTTCCGCCCAGCAGATCTGCAACAGCTTCTGTATATGCTTCAAGCACACCAAGCTCTCTCAGCTTCTCACCCGTCAAGCCGAGCGCATCTACGCCGTCGTTAAACAGTGTCGCAGACAATTCAGCCACTGTGGAATTTGCAGATGTCTTTATCTCTCTGCCAACTGAGACGCGTGTGCAGTTCGCACCGGTTTTATATGATCTTGCGCCTATACCGATACCCGTCTTTATGACTGCAATATCAGGGCTGTCAAGGAACTCGTTCACATACTCGGAAAGTATCGCCGCACCATCAAGCGTGCACAGCTCGCCTTCCTCCCTGCCGTCGGTATAAGGCATATCGCCGAGCAGCTCCTTTACGGTTGGGGTAGGTATCTTTGTGCTTCCCGCAGTGCTTGATATATATCCGGTTCCTACGGTCACCGGTGTTGCTATGATCTTTTCAGGCTTCAGATCCTCTAATATCATGCAAACTCCGACAACCGCCGCGATAACATCCCGTGAACCCGCTCTGTGAAGAGTTACCTCATCCAACGATCTGCCGTGGGTCTTTGATGCAGCCTCCGCTATTTTTGTATATATATCTATCGAGCGCTTTCTTGCCTTTCCGCTCAGCTTAAGATCCTCAATGATCTCGCGCACATCTGACAGGCTGCGCTTTTTACTGCTGTCATGATGATGTCCGGATGAGGATGAACGGCGTTTCTTTTTACCGAACGAGAAGAAGCCTCCGCCTTCATCGTCATCATCGTCATCGTCATCATCGTCGTCAAGCTCATCATCATACAACTCATCTTCTGAGATCCGATTAAATTCGATGCGTGTCCCCGACACACCTCCTGTAGAATCACTTCTGCGTTCCATCCTGAGTCCGTCAAAGCCCGCGCCGTTGAACTGTCTGATGAACTCATGCGGCTGCTCCATCATGTCGACCAGAGCGCCGAGCAGCTTCATTGCGCTAACTCCCATACGCCCGTCAATAAATAAGATGCTCACGCCATATCCTCCGTTTCTTCATATGTATCTCACAAACAAAATGCAAGGGGTTCTATAGAAGACCCCCTTGCGCATTTGATTATTCCTGTCAACCAACAAGAGTCTCAACGTATGCCTTAATCTTGTCGCACTTAGCATTTGCAAAGAACAGCTCCTTGAACTTTGCACCCGCTACAGCACCCTTTACGAGCTCGGGATCGAGCTGCGGAAGGATATCTAAAAGATCGCGGTGTGTGACTTTCTTTACCTCGTTGAGTATCTTTGCATTTCTTTGCTCCGGAACAGCTCTCTCCTTCGGATATCCGCCGCCCCACTCTTCTACGAAGAGCTTTTCGAACACATACTGGAGATTGAGCTCTGCGCCCCAGCCCCAGCCCTTTGCGAAAGGCATTGCGATACAGTTGCCGTTGTTTACCTGTGTGAACTGGTAAGCATCTGTCGGGTCAACAACATGTCCGCAAAGCACGCCCGGGAATGAGTTACATGCAAGCATTGCACCCTCGCCTGTGCCGCAGCCTGTGATAACAAGATCCGCTGCGCCTGAGTTAAGAAGGATAGCTGCAAGTATACCGATCTGTACATATGTAAGCTGAGCCTCATCCTCTGCTGTATACATGCCGTAATTATCTACAGTATGACCGAGCGGTTCTACAACCTTTCTGAGTGTCGCATCTATGATGCTGTTCTTAGCCGCCTGGCTGTTTTCGTTGATTAATGCTATTTTCATTTTAAGAAAACCCCTTTCAATTTTTTCATTACATCTTATTATACCCTATTTTTCTCCTTTAGTCAATATATTTTTGAAAATAAACCCTTGACATTATTCTATTTGTTCTTTATAATATAAAATGGTTTATTATTGAGATCAATATGTAACACGAAAGGAAGAAACAAAAATGAAATATATGGGAGTAAATGAGATCAGAGAAAAATTTCTCAGCTTTTTTGAATCCAAGGGCTGTTTAAGACTCGGCTCATTTTCACTTATTCCGAAAAATGATGCAAGCCTTCTTCTTATAAATTCGGGCATGGCACCGATGAAGGCATGGTTCCAGAATCCCGAGACCGCACCGAGAAGGCGCGTCACAACATGTCAGAAGTGCATAAGAACAGGCGATATTGAAAACGTCGGAAAAACAGCCCGCCACGGCACCTTCTTTGAGATGCTCGGCAACTTCTCGTTCGGTGACTACTTCAAAAGAGAAGCCACCGCATGGGCGTGGGAGTTCTTTACCAAGGTAATGGAGATCCCGACAGACAAGCTGTGGGTATCGATCTATGAAGAGGATGATGAGGCAAAGAATATATGGGTAAACGAGGTAGGTGTTGCGGCTGACCGTATCGTGAAACTCGGCAAGGATGATAACTTCTGGGAGCACGGCACAGGCCCCTGCGGTCCCTGCTCGGAGATATATTTTGACCGCGGTGAGCAGTACGGCTGCGGCAAGCCGACCTGCGGCGTAGGCTGCGACTGCGACAGATATATGGAGGTATGGAACCTCGTATTCACACAGTTCGACAAGGATGATGACGGCAACTACAATCCCCTTCCCAACCCGAACATTGATACCGGCATGGGTCTTGAAAGACTTGCTGTAGTTATGCAGGGCGTTGATAACCTCTTTGAGGTCGACACCGTACAGGATGTAATAAAACACATCTCACGCATCGCCGGTGTAAGCTACAAGGAGGATGCCAAAAAGGATGTTTCGCTGCGTGTTATCGCCGACCATATCAGAAGCACCGTTATGATGGTCTCCGACGGAGTTATCCCGTCAAACGAGGGCAGAGGCTATGTTCTCCGCCGTCTTTTAAGACGCGCTGCCCGTCACGGAAAGCTGCTCAACATCAATGATCAGTTCCTTTATGAGGTAGCCGGAACAGTTATAGAGTGCTCAAAGAGCGCCTATCCCGAGCTTGAAGAAAAGGCTGAATATATAAAGAGAATAATCCAAAAGGAAGAGGAGCGCTTTGATGCGACCATTGATAACGGTCTCAATGTACTGAGCGGCTATATCAAGAGCGCAAAGGCAGAGGGTCGTTCAACTCTCACAGGCGACGAGGCATTCAAGCTTCATGACACATACGGCTTCCCGCTCGATCTTACCATAGAGATGGCGGAGGAGCAGGGACTGGATGTAGATACAGACGGCTTCAACACCGCTATGCAGAATCAGAAGGAGACCGCACGAAAGGCTCGCGAGGACGGCTCAAGCTGGGACGGCGATGCCGTATATTCATTTGACGGCGAGCCCACATTATTCGTCGGTTACGACAAGCTCGTATCAGATGCGAAAATAACCGACATCGTTACCGAGGCGGACGGGCTTTGCAACTCTATTACACCTGACAGCACAGGCTTCATAGTTACCGACTCCACCCCGTTCTATGCTGAAATGGGCGGACAGACCGGCGACATAGGCAAAATCCTCGTTGACGGCAATGTTGTAGCCGAGGTCACAAACACAACCAAGACCAATGACGGCTACTACATGCATGAGGTAAATGTCACAGACGGAGCGCTGTCCGTAGGTGATACAGTAACAATGTCGGTCGATAAGGATGTCCGTCAAGCTATCTGCCGCAACCATACAGCGACACATATACTTGACAAGGCGCTAAGAGACGTGCTCGGCACCCATGTTGCACAGGCAGGCTCGCTCGTTGCAGATGACAGGCTCCGTTTTGACTTCACTCATTTTGAAGCTATGACAAAGGAGCAGATAGAGCAGACAGAAAGAATAGTAAACGAAAAAATACTTGAAGCAATAGATGTTACCGTTCGTGAGATGCCTATAGACGAGGCTAAAAAGCTCGGCGCCATCGCGCTGTTCGGCGAAAAGTACGGCGACATTGTAAGAGTAGTTTCCGTCGGCGACTACAGCGTTGAGTTCTGCGGCGGTACTCATCTTACAAACTCGGCTCAGTGCGGTCTGTTCAAAATACTCTCCGAGGGCGGAGTTGCGGCCGGAGTACGAAGGATAGAGGCCGTTACAGGCAAGGGCGTCCTTGACTATATCGCAAAGAACGACTCTCTCATTGCAAAGACTGCATCGGCATTAAAGACCAATCAGATAAATGAGATTGACAAAAAGGCAGAGGCGGTGGTATCAGAAAACCGTGACCTCAATAAAAGGATCTCCGAGTTCAAGGATCAGATGGCGGCAGCCGCTGCAAAGAATATGATGATGGGCATCCAGCACATAGGCGAGATCAATGTGCTTGCTGCTATTGTCGAAGAGGATGTTCAGGAGATGAAGGCAATGGCCGACAGCATAAAGGCCCAGGAGCCCAACTCAGTCGTTGTCTTTGCATCGACTCACGGCGGAAAGATCACCTTTGTGGCTATGGCTTCAAAGGATGCGGTCGCAAAGGGTGTTCACTGCGGAAATATTATTAAGGAAATAACTGCTATCTGCGGCGGACGCGGCGGCGGAAAGCCCGACATGGCACAGGGCGGCGGCACGAACGCTGATAAGATAGGAGAAGCTCTTGAAAGAGCTGAAAGCATCCTCAGAGCTCAGATCGGCGAATAATAAAAAAAGGAGTGTTCTGAAATGACAGACTGCTTATTTTGTAAGATAATCGCGGGCGAAGTCCCGTCAACAAAGGTTTATGAGAATGATAAGGTGTACGCATTCCGCGACATTGCGCCACAGGCGCCGGAGCATGTTGTGATAGTTCCAAAGACACATATAGCATGCGCCAACGAGATCACAGCGGAAAACAGCCGCGCGGTCGCAGATGTGTTTGAGGCTATACCGATCATCGCAAAAGAGGTCGGAGTAGACAAGACCGGTTACCGCATAGTCAACAACTGCGGCGCCGATGCCGGACAGACCGTTTTGCATCTGCATTTCCATCTGCTCGGCGGAACGGTCGGCGGAAAGATGTATTGATGTCATTATAAAATATGCTGCATATCCGGTTGGTATGCAGCATATTTTTATTCATTGATTATCTTCTTCATTTCCTCGTGTATGATCCCGTTTGATGCGAGGATATCTGACGGGACACGGTAACTCGGCTCATTGCCGGCAAAGTCTGTCACACAGCCGCCCGCCTCTCGCAGGATCGCAACTCCGGCGGCATAGTCCCACGGCTTCAGATTCCTTTCAAAAAAGCCTTCCGCCCTTCCGCACGCAAGATAGCAAAGATCCAGCGCCGCGCTGCCGCCTCGGCGTATATCCTCCGAAGCGATATAAAGCCGTTTTATTATATCGAAATTCACATCCGCAAGATCCTTGCGGTACGGAGAAGTTCCCACAATCACCAAGGACTCCGAAAGATTTGACGCAGAGGTCACATGTATCGGAGCACCGTTAAGATATGCTCCCTCTCCTCTTCTTGCTGAAAACAGTTCATCGGTAAACGGATTATAAACGATGCCCATGACGGGAACTCCGTTATCAACAAGTCCTAAAGAGACCGCACTCATTTTAAAATCATGGATAAGATTTGTTGTACCGTCTATCGGATCAAGTATCCACACCTTACCGGTATGATCGATGTCATTATTGTCCTTTTCCTCGCTCATAAACTGGATATCAGGATACATATCTTTAAGACGCGAGCGCATAAACTCCTGAATGGCTGTATCCACCTTCGTCACAAAATCCGCAAGCCCCTTTACCGATACATTGTGAGCCGATTTACTGTCAAGCGCTATCGATTTGGTTTCTTTGACTAATTGTATAAGTTCATCCATATGTGTTTCCCCGTTATTCAGGATATTTATATTTATATGTCTCACGCATATCAAAATATCCCATAAAGTCTTTACGAACCACACCACCGACAGTAAATTTCACATAGCTTATACCCTTTATCCCTGTCAGCGTATCTACTATCTGATAGATAACAAGTCTTTCGATATCCCGACTCTTGGGAAGCTGCTCCGTGATCTGCGGAGCCAGATCTACATAGGCAGTATTGGTTCTTATATATGTATTTATCCTCTTTGATGGCAGAAGTCTTCGTATTTTGGAATTATCGTCCCTGCCCTCTGTAAGCTTGTCCATTGCTGACTGCACCATGCTTTCGGTATCCCCCGCCGGGATCTCATCATCATACGGCAGTAGCCTCGACAGCTCGCTGTCAGCAAAATAAAGCTTCACGCCCGTCATAGGTCTGTCCGCGTGATCGGAGCATGACAGAACAAACGCTCCGACGCCGCAAAGCATTATAAAAGCAAATATCAGTCTTCGCATTTTTGTCCTCCATATATAATGATAACATTATAAATATATGAAGGAACGCTCCGGATTATGCCTCTGAGGTCATAGCGTGTGATATCGCACGCGCAAGCTGATCCGGACACGATGTGCCTCTGCCGTTGCAGTTGATCCCGGAAAGGCGCTTTACTACCTCATCTGCGTGCATACCCTCTACCAAAGCACCTACACCCTGGGTGTTTCCGTTGCAGCCGCGAGTGAACCGGACATTCTTAACTATATTATCCTCTATCTCAAAATCTATCTGAACAGAGCATACTCCTTTTGGCGTATATGAATATTTCATTTATAATCCCTCCTTTTCGCTTTCATTATACAATAAAAAAAATAATTTTTCAAGTCTTTCTTATATTATTTCAAATATCGCTTGATTTTTTTATGGATATGTGATATAATTTTTTGAACTATTAATTAAAGAAGGGGTTCTTTAGATGAAAAAATGGCATAAGATTCTTATTATTTGCGGTGCTGCCACAGCCGCTTTGATACTGGCCGGTTTCATGGCGTTCAGATACTTTGTTGAGCCAACGATCGCCAAACCGATAATCAACCAGGTTGCCGGAATGATCACAAACGAAGAAGTGATCGATCAGCTTTATAATAACGCGGTAACAGAGCACGCTGACGGGAACCTGAGCGATGAAATATACACAAAATTCATTACCGCATACAACAAATATAAGCGTAACGATGAGCAATTCGCCCGCGCAG
>CAMNAT010000047.1 GCA_946531785.1 uncultured Oscillospiraceae bacterium | reverse complement strand
TCAGTGGCAAAACGATATATGCAAGCACAAACGGCGAGGGGCTGAAGCTTTATGCGGCAAAGTATAAGAACGGTGTACTTTCAGATATTTCCGCATTTGATGCAGTAAAGGGCACATCATACTATAATGCAAACTTTGAGCCTGATAAGGTGTTTCTTTGGGATTCCATGCAAAAACCGACAGATATTTGGACAAAATAACAGGAAGTGATCATAAATGAAATGCAAAATATGCGGCGGCGAGATAAAACCGGGTGCTTTAGAATGTCAGTATTGCGGGAATACGGATTTTGTTCCCGAAATGTTTTCTGAGGATGAGTTTGAAGCAGAAAAAAGATCTGCTCCGCCGCGAGAAGCAAAGCCGTTATATAAAGACCTTACAGGTGATGAAACGGTTGTTGTGCGTAACACAAAGCCTATGCGGGAGAGATTCTGCCGCAAATGCGGCAGAGAACTCAACCCCAATGGTAAGTGTCGTGTGTGTGATAATGACTATATTGAACGCCCAAGACCGGCAGTTAAAAAAGAGCCTGAGGAGCTGAGCGGAAGAAAGAACAAAAAACCGCAAAAGGAAAAAATGAATCCTGTTATCAAGATCATGCTCATTATTTTCCTGTTGCTTGTTCTTTTTGCGATCTCTTATATGATATTCTTTAATTGGATGAAGAGCCTATCTGAGCAGGAGCAGGCAAAGCCTACGGAGACACCGGCAGTAGTAACTGAGGTGCCGATCGATGATTCCAGTGATAAGGCAAGATGGGAACCGACAAACACTTCAGTTCCTGTGGTTTCAACACCTCAGCCTGCGCCGACACCATCGTTGCAGAAGGCTGTAAAAGCACCCACGCCAACACAAGTAGCGACATCAGCCCCCAAAGCGACTGATGCCCCGGTCGTATCGACAAATGAAACTACAAAAAATGAAACCCCAAAAACAGAAACAGATGATAATGCAGATAACAGCAATGAAAGCACCCCATGAATCAGGGGTGCTTTCATTGTTATAGATGTATCTTTTAATAACCAAGCTCTTCTGCAACAAGAACAACCGTTATTCTTCCGGGGAAGTAGTGAGATCCGGTAACGATACTTGTAACATTGCAGACTCTGGGCTGACAGTGACATTCACTGCACTGGATATTGTCATCAGTCGCGCATGGAGTCTTATGAGTTATTCTTCTCGCATTCATCGGCGCGATCTTCTTAGCGCGCTTCATGCCTTCCTCTACGGTGTCAACGATCTTATTCACACCTGCAACGATTATGACCTTTTTGGGGCCGAAAACGATCTGGCTTGTCCGGTTTCCTGTACAATCGATATTAACAAGCGCGCCCGTCATAGTGATGGCGTTCGTGCTTGATACCATAACATCTGCGTAATAGCCTTCGCGATACTTATCAAGCATTTCCTCGAATGAGCTGGTGTGGTATCTGTCAATAAATTTATATTCAGGCTTCTGGATCTCGGCGAGGATCCCTGTTTCGTTAAGTGTTACACTTCCGCCGACAGCGATCGTTGAGCCCTCGGGTATCATATCCATAACGATCTTTCTCGCTTCATCGGCGTTGTCAGCATAAACTGCATTGAACTTGTTTTCTTCAAGCACAGCCATCAGATCGCGTATGCGCCTTTCATACGCCCATTTTTGTGTTGCATCCATATGTAAGTATTCTCCTTTCAGGATCAAATTATACGATTATTATAGCATATTATCATCAAAAATGCAATATCACATTAAGTAATTTATAAAAAACTATTGAGTTTATGTAAGTTTTGGTGTATAATAGATATGTATATTATGATCAAGGAGAAGAACGTGAATGTTCGGAAATGATATTAGCATAGATCTTGGGACATCAACAATGCTTGTATATATAAAGGGCAGGGGGATTATTTTAAATGAACCCACGGTCATTGCTGTTAATACTGATACGGAAGAAGTGGTAGGTGTCGGTAAGGATGCATTGGAAATGCATGGCCGCACGCCCCCGTATATAAAGACGATACACCCGCTCCGCGATGGTGTTATTTCAAATTTTACACTGACGCAGGAGATGATCCGGGGACTCATAAAAAAGGTCCTGCATCGTGTGCCGGGAAGACCTCGTATAATGATGTGTGTGCCGTCCGGCATTACAGATGTTGAGCAGCGCGCGGTCATAGAGTCGGCGCGTGAGGTCGGAGCAAAGGATATTTATGTTATAGAAGAGCCGGTTGCAGCGGCTCTGGGAGCGGGATATGATATATCTCGTCCGCGAGGCACAATGGTTATAGACATAGGCGGAGGTACCACGGATATCGCTGTAATGTCGCTTGGCGGCGTTGTGTGCAGCAGATCTATAAAGATCGCCGGCGATGAGTTTACCGAGGAGATAGTAAGATATGTGCGCCGGGAAATGAATCTGTTTATCGGTCCCAGGACTGCAGAGAACTTAAAATGTACTGTCGGCTGCGTTATAAGACGGGATAAAGAGGTTTTATGCGATGCGCGTGGTATCAGCTCTATAACCGGTATTCCTAAAAAAATCACAGTATCATCTAATGATATTTATGATATATTTGATGAATTGGTATATAACATCACAGAGCGCGCAAGAGAGGTGCTTGATGAGACCCCGCCGGAGCTTCATGCGGATATTATTGATGACGGTATAATAATGACGGGCGGCGGTTCTCAGATATTCGGGCTTGATAAGCGTATATCAGAAGAACTCGGTGTTAAATGTATCTTGGCGGATAATATTACAGAGTGCGTTGTTAAAGGCTCAGGCATTGCTCTCGAACAGATCGATACTGTAAATGATCCGACACATATTTATCACAAAAAAGCATATATTCACGAATAATTTATAAAGTAAGGAGTTTTTATCATGGCTGTGCTTATGAACAATATTGAAATTCAGAAAATTTTACCTCACAGGTATCCATTTCTTTTGGTGGATAAGATACTCGAAATGGAAGAGGGTAAAACCATTACGGGTATTAAAAATGTTACGGTGAATGAGCCGTTCTTCCAGGGACATTTCCCCGGTAATCCTATCATGCCCGGCGTGCTCATATGTGAGGCGCTTGCTCAGGTCGGAGCGGTGCTGCTTTTGGGCATGGAGGAGAACAAGGGCAAGCTCGGAGTGTTTACGGGTATAAATAACTTCAAATTCCGCAGACAGGTAGTTCCGGGAGATACGCTTACTCTGAAGGCTGAGCTTCTGACATATCGTCACGGCATGGGCAAGGCTAATGTTGAAGCAACGGTTGACGGACAGACCGCGGCAAAGGGTGAGATAAGCTTTGCTGTAGTAGATAATGCTGGGAACAAGTAATAACGAAACGATAGATGATCTGCAGAACGGATACCATATCATCCAGAAATCAGCCGGATTCAGATTCGGGATAGATGCGGTACTGCTTTCTGATTTTGCAAAGTGCAATGCAAACAGAATGATGGATCTATGCACCGGAACAGGTATAATACCGATCTTACTTGCCGCAAAGACGCATATAAAACGAATTGATGCTATCGAGATCCAGCAGGATATTGCCGATATGGCTGAGAGAAGTGTTCAGTTAAACCAATTATCTGAGAGGATACATATAAAATGCGCGGATCTCAAGGCTGCACCGGAAATATACGGCAAGAGCGTTTTTGACGCGGTTTCAGTTAATCCGCCTTATATGAAAGCGGGATCGGGGCTCAAAAACCCTGATGACACCAAGCTGATATCCCGTCATGAGGTCAAATGCACGCTTGAGGATGTCATTTCTGTTTCTGCGTCAATATTAAAACCGCATGGGAAGCTTTTCATGGTACACAGACCGCAGAGACTTGCGGATATAATTTGTGCTATGCGTAAATTCCGGCTTGAGCCTAAGCTCATGCGCTTTGTTTCGCCGCATATCGGCAAAGAACCGAATCTTGTCCTGATTCAGGGGGTCAAGGACTCTGCACCGGAGCTGAAGCTCTTACCACAGCTTTATGTATATGATGCTGAAGGAAACTATACAAAGGAGATCAATGAGATATATGGAAGATGAAAAGGGCACACTGTATCTTTGTGCTACACCGATAGGGAATCTCGGAGATGTCTCAGCACGCTGTCTTGAAGTGCTTGAAGGTGTTGCTATGATCGCCGCCGAGGATACGCGGCGCACGTTGCAGCTCTTGAATCATTTCGGGATCACAAAAGCTCTTACAAGCTATCATGAGCATAATAAAAAAGCAAAGGGAGAGTATATAGTTAAGCTCCTGCTTGAAGGAAAAGATGTCGCACAGGTCTCCGATGCGGGAACTCCTGCTATTTCAGATCCTGGCGAGGATCTTGTAAAGCTATGTATAGAAAACGGAATAACAGTTACATCGATCCCCGGACCTGTGGCGGGTATAAATGCGCTTATCCTTTCGGGACTTTCTGCTAAGCGATATGCTTTTGAAGGCTTCCTTTCTGTCAATAAAAGGCATCGTCGTGAGCATCTGGAGAGCATCAAGGATGACCCGCACACGCTTATATTCTATGAGGCACCGCATAAACTGAAAACTACTCTTGAGGATATGAAAAAGGCTTTTGGCGGAGACAGGAAAATTGCGCTTGCGCGAGAGCTTACAAAAGTGCATGAAGAGATCATAAGAACCACTATCGACGGAGCAATAGATATCTATTCCGAAACAGCTCCGCGAGGTGAATATGTGCTTGTTATCGAAGGATCTCAGGCTACCGGGAATGAACCGGAGCCTTCTTTCTGGCAGGATATGTCGATAAAGGAGCATGTCGAAAAGTATATTGCTGACGGTCTGAGTCAGAAGGATGCGATAAAAGCCGCAGCCTCAGATCGCGGAGCCGCAAAGCGGGATATATATAACGATTATCATAAGGAGCTGAAGTGATGGATCTTAAAAAGCTTAAAAATTGCACATTCCTGACGGCTGCATTAGGTGCTCTTGCATATAGCGCCATAACCGGGAAGGGCTTTTTTAACCGGCCGCGTTTTAAAGAGCAGCATAAGGCTCTTGAAAAGTATATGGATAACAATTATCCCGGTTGTATATATACACCCATCACGATCCACGGCAAGGGCTGGTCCTCCGGCATTATAAAAAACGGTAAATACATTGCCATTATCTATTTTTCAAAAGGCGCTAACGGCGTATATGTTTTTACCGAAGCAAAGCCTTCCTTCGGGACAAAATAAAGCTGAGTAACAACTTCCGTTCTATTTGAATAGTATATAATACAATTCAGAGAGAAGGAGGTTGCACAATGGGATTTTTCAATAATAACTCAGAGTGGATCTGGATCGTTCTGATCGTGATCCTTATAGCTTACGCAGGCAATAACGGCTGCGGCTGCAACGGAAACAACTCAAATAACTGCTGCTGCTGATCAGACTGAACATCTTGGATAAATACAAGACATAAGAGCCTCAAACAGAGGCTCTTTTTGTGTTTGCAAAAAGACAGGTAGTAAACACAAAAAATGTTGTTTTGCTATTGAAAAACAAAGATTTTTTGTGTATAATAGTATGTAAGTATTATAAAAGGAGACGTTACCATGGATATTAAAAAGACTGAAAATGGAAAATCGTTAACTATAGCTATTGAAGGACGACTTGATACGACCACAGCACCCGAGCTGCAGTCGGAGGTCAGCAAGCTTGGTGATTATGATGAGCTGATATTTGATCTTGAAAATCTCGCATATATCTCATCTGCCGGGCTTCGTGTGCTTATGGTAGCCCATAAGGGCATGAGCGGCAATGTTAAGATAATAAATGCCAATGATGACATCAAGGAGATCTTTTCGATAACCGGCTTTGACAGCATATTCAATGTGATCTGAATTTTGATCTGGGGTCTGAGCTATAGCGCAGACCCTTTTGTGGAAGGTATATAAATGACTAGTATTCTTTTTGTCTGCCTGGGCAATATCTGCAGAAGCCCTATGGCAGAATTCATTATGAAGTACATGGCGCGCAACAGAGATGACTTATATATTGCTTCTGCGGCCACATCTGATGAGGAGATCGGTAACGGTGTTCACTATGGCACCGTCGGGATCCTCAGGGAAAAGGGGATACCAAATCCCGGACACAGAGCGATACAGATGAAGCGTTCGGATTATGATAAGTATGATTATATAATCGGAATGGAAGACTCGAATATAAGGAGTATTTTAATGATAACCGGTGGTGATCCATACGGAAAGGTTCATAAGCTTCTTGATTATACTTCAAAAGGCGGAAATATCGCTGATCCGTGGTATACACACGATTTTGAAACGACCTTTAATGACATATACATAGGCTGCGAAGGTCTGATGGAGGCATTGGATGGCAAAGCGTAAAACAGCCGAGGAGAAAGCGGCGCGTGTTCGCGCTATGAAAGATTTTGATATTTCAAATAAGCATGGCAGATTTCTTGCAGGCGTTGATGAAGCCGGCAGAGGAGCGATCGCAGGTCCGGTTTTTGCCGCGGCTGTGATCCTGGGTGATGATATTATAATTGACGGTATCAATGATTCAAAACAGCTGACTAAAAAGAAACGCGATGTCTTGTTTGATATTATAAAAGAGAAGGCTGTCGCATACTGCGTATGCTCTGTGGCTCAGGATGAGGTAGAAAGAATAAACATATTGCAGGCGACCTTCAAGGCTATGCGCGGAGCTGTAAATGGACTTGATGTAACGCCCGACTTTGTTCTGGTCGACGGAAATATAAGTCCGGGACTTGATATTGCACATGAAGCTGTTATAAAGGGTGACAGTAAAAGCATGGCAGTAGCTGCAGCGTCGATATTGGCAAAGGTGTCCCGTGACAGATATATGATAGAAATGGCAGGTACATATCCCGGATATGGTTTTGAAGATCATAAGGGTTACGGCACACCTCAACATAAAGCAGCTGCCATTGCTCTCGGAGCCTGTGAGCTGCATCGGAGATCGTTTTTTGAGAATTGGTTAAAAAAATGAACACAGGCGGGATAGGAAAGATAGGCGAGGATGCCGCCGCTGCATATCTGATGAAAAAGGGTTATCTGATCTGTGAGCGAAATTATCGGCTGAGAGTGGGAGAGCTGGATATAGTAGCGATGGCTGAGGATGGCTGCACTGTTTTTGTTGAAGTAAAGACACGAAAAAGCTTTGATTTTGGTTATGCATCGGAGTTTGTCAATAGAAAAAAACAACAAAAGCTCAGGCGCGCAGCGGAGCTGTATGCAGGTCGCGACATATATATGAGGTTCGATATAATCGAGGTCTATTATGAGCTCCGTGACGACGGGATATTCATAAAAGAAATAAATCATATAGAGGATGCATTCTAACGATGAGTGAAATATATAAAAAGATATATGAGGCAGTCAGACAGATACCTCGCGGCAGGGTCGCTACATACGGTCAGATAGCTGCAATGGCTGGAAATCGTGGCTGGGCACGAGTCGTGGGAAACGCGCTGCATGTTAACCCCGATCCGGAGAGTGTGCCATGCTACAGAGTTGTAAATCATAAAGGAGAAGTGTCCTCGGCATTTGCCTTCGGCGGCGGAAACAGACAATATGATCTTTTAAAAGCAGATGGTATCGAATTTGATAAGCAGGGTCGCGTGATCCTTGAAAAATACAGAATGTAAAAGGAGATAAGCATGCCAAAGTTTTTTACTCCGCGTGAGAATATTACCGATACGACGATTATCATTGACAACGAGGATGCAAAGCACATTGAAAGGGTGCTGAGATTGGGTGTCGGAGATGAGATCATGGTCTGTGACGGTAGAGGTATTGACTACAGAGCGAAGATATCTGAGATAAATAAAAGCTGTATTATATGTGACATATTATCAAGTGAAAAATGTGATACGGAGCCAGGTATAAAAGTAACGCTATATCAAGGCATACCAAAAGCATCAAAAATGGATTATATAATCCAGAAGACAACAGAGCTTGGTATAACACGCATAGTGCCTGTTACATTATCCCGATGTGTTGTGAAGCTTGAAAATCGCAATGCAGAGAAAAAGAAGGTCGAGCGTTGGAAAAAGATCGCATATGAGGCAGCAAAGCAATCGGGACGAGGCGTTATTCCTGAGGTATCTATGCCAATGACATTAGAAGAAGCAATAGTGGATATGAAAAGGGCGGATCTCGCATTTGCCCCGTATGAATGTGAAGCAAATACAAGACTGTATGACGTCATAGAGAATAATTCGGGTGTCGATACTGTTTCATTCATGATCGGACCTGAGGGCGGTTTTGATATCACTGAAACACAGAAGCTAACGGATGCAGGCATAACCACAATAACACTTGGCAGGAGAATATTACGAACAGAAACAGCCGGCGAGGCGGTATTGGCAATGCTTATGTACGGACTAAAGGAGATATAACATGACTGATACAGAAAAACTACAACAAATAATAGATGAAAGCGATAACATCGTTTTCTTTGGCGGTGCGGGAGTTTCGACTGAGAGCGGCATCCCTGATTTCAGAAGCGTTGACGGATTATATAACATGAAGTATAAGTACCCACCGGAGCAGATACTGAGCAGGACATTTTATTATGATATGCCTGAGGAATTTTTTCGATTTTACCGTGATAAACTTATCATAAAGGATGTTAAGCCCAATAAGGCGCATTTTGCTCTTGCAAGGCTTGAGAAAACGGGAAAGCTGAAGGCGGTCATAACGCAAAATATCGACGGACTTCATCAGCTTGCCGGCTCAAAGAAGGTTTACGAGCTCCACGGATCTACATTGAGGAATTACTGCGAAAAATGCGGCAGGTTCTATGGAATTGAAGCCGTAGAAAAGTCAGATGGCGTTCCTCACTGCGATTGCGGGGGTAGGATCAAGCCGGATGTTGTTCTATATGAAGAAATGCTTGATGATAACTGTATAAACGGCGCAGTCGCAGCCATCGCCGCGGCGGATACTCTTATTATCGGAGGTACCTCTCTTGCAGTATATCCTGCTGCGGGCTTTATTAATTATTTCAAGGGAAGGCATCTTGTAATAATAAATAAAACGGTCACATCTGCGGACAGCTCAGCTGAGCTTGTTATCCATAAACCCATCGGCGAAGTATTGGGCGATCTGAAGATATAATTATAAAGCGTGGTTTTTGTGAAAAAATTCAGAAATCACGCTTTTTACTATTGTCTTTTTGTAAATAATGTTGTATAATAATAAATAGGTGGTGATTTATTTGGAACAAGTAAAAAACTATAAATGCCCGTGTTGCAGTGCTGCTCTTATATTCAAGGGCTCGACTCAGAAGCTTCACTGTGATTCGTGCGGAAATGATTATGAGCCCGAAACATTGGCTCAGATAGATGAGGCTGACAGCGCCGCCCAATCGCAGAGTAAATATCAGTGGGACAATTACACACCGAGAGAATTTGTTATGGAAGATTCTCCGTTTGCTGTATATGCGTGCCCGTCATGCGGAGCGGAGATCACGGCCGATGCCTCTCTTGGCGCAACGGTTTGTCCGTATTGCGATAATACAACAATCTTAAAGGATAAATTTGAAGGCGTTTATATGCCGGATTATGTTATCCCGTTTCGCGTTGAAAAGAATTCCGCAATGGGGATATTGCGTGAGGCTGCTAAGAAAAAGCTTTTGATCCCGAAGATGTTTAAAAGCGAGTCTAAGCTTAAAGAGATAAAAGGTGTTTATGTTCCGTTCTGGATGTTCGATTGTAAGGCGGATGCGGATATTACATATAACGCTCAGCGCGTGACCGCATGGAGTGACAGCAAGTACAACTATACCAAGACAGACTTCTTCAGGCTTTTCAGAAGCGGAACGGCAGATTTTGCAAACATTCCGGTCGACGCGTCCACTAAAGCCGATGATGAGTATATGGATGCTTTGGAGCCGTTTAATTATAATGATGCCGTCAAGTTCGATCCGGCTTATCTTTCCGGATATCTTGCGGATAAATATGATGTTTCTGTTGAGGATAGCATAGATCGTGCTAACAGACGTATTAAATCATCTATGGAAAGTATGCTGAGACGCGATACTATGGCTTACCAAATGGTTCAGACTGCATCATCAAGTATTCGTTTCGATAACGGTAAGGTGCGATATGCGCTTCTGCCTGTATGGATGCTGAATGTGGCGTATAACGGGCAAATGTATAAATTCGCCATTAATGGTCAGACAGGTAAGACGATAGGCAATTATCCGGTCGACAACGGTAAGCTTTTTCTTCTTAGAGCTGCTATATTTACCGCAACTGCGGCGTTATCGGTAGGGATATTCTATATTCTCAGGAAATGGGGGCTGTTATAATGAAAAGAATCATATCGCTTCTCACAATCCTGATGATAACACTCGCGTATTCATCCGGGTTTGCGGCAAATGAGAACGGAC
>CAMNAT010000046.1 GCA_946531785.1 uncultured Oscillospiraceae bacterium | reverse complement strand
CCGCCGATGACATATATCTCCTCACTGACTCCGTGCAGAAGCTCCGCAAGCTCGCCGCCGTTGTTTACGACCGTCACGCCCTCGCGTGAGAATTTGGGATCGCGCGACAGCACGATGTTCTTGCGATTCGGGAGCGGCCTTCCTCCGGGCAGGGAGTCGAGCGTTTTACGCCCCATAACGACTATGGCGTTTGTGGTGTGCTCCTTGAAAAACCTCATGTCGCGGGAGAGGTGGAAAAGCAGCTTGCCGCCTTTGCCTATCGCCCAGTTTTTATCGACATTTACTATCAGCTTCATATCAGTCCTCGTCGAGAAGCTCCGCGCCGCGCGCGGTATCCAAAAAGCCGTCGATGCCTTTTTTTGCTGTCTCCTCGTCCACCTCGTAATCTGCGAGCATATCCTTTAAAAGCGCGTCATAGGTCGTGCCCTTCGCAAGCTTTTCCCAGATATACGCGCCCGTGTCGTTGAGCGTGATGAGCCCGTTGAAATCGACCGATGCCTGACCGATCGCAACTACAACATGTCTGCCCGCTACCGAGCGGAGCATAAATCCCTTTTTTGTCTTTATCATGATATTATCCCTCTTTCTTTCCGTTTTTCATACCATTGTAAGATACTTCTGCCGCGTCAAGCTCCATATTGCAGTAGAGCCTGTATACCGGCACATTCCGCATAACTGTGTCAAGCGTTGTGAGCAGCTTGTCCATATCCTCCTCCTGCGGGGGTCTCACCGTCTGGTTAAGGATGTTAAAGAGCGCGTCGTCGGGGTCTATCGGCTCGATATGGTTGGTCGTGTCGCGCCCCAATATGCATATTCCCGCGATCGGCACGATGTTATTGACATTCTGCGAGGTCTTGCCCGAGAACGGTGTCCCGCAGGCGTAGACTATGCCGTCCTTTGCTATGCGTATAGCAGGCTTGTCGTCGTTTAAGATGTACGAGCCGGGGAAGCGTTTGAGCCATATCTGGGTATGTGTTGATTTTCCCGTGCCGCATGGCGCGCTGAACAGATACGCCTTGCCCTCATATACAACGCAGGAGGAATGCAGCAGCATCCCGTTGAAGTGGATAAGCGCGTTATAGAATTCCGAGCCCATCCATATATATTCTATCATCTCATAATCAAGGTGCGGATTTTCCTCCAGCTTTTCGGCAAAGAACGCGTCCGAGAGCCTGATCGTTACATTCGGCTCCGCGTCGCCGTCATATTTATATGCCTCCGACTGCCTTTTGAGCCGCGGAAATCTGACATTCATTTCGATTATGAGTCCGGCAATGTTGAATTTCATATATTTTTCCTTTCATCGAATTTTTCTACATCCTATATTATACACAAAAGGAAAGAAAAAAGCAAGATATTTTTAAATAAGTTTTAAAGAACTTGAAAAAAAATATAGACAATTCAAAAAAAATAGTGTATAATATCAATAACTTTATTTTGTGAAAGGAAAGATCATTATGAGAAAATTAACAAAATTTGTTTCCGTCGCTGCTGCGGCGGCTATAGCGGCGGGTGTAAATGTGACCTCGTTTGCGGCATTTTCGGATATGCCGGCAGGCGAGATGGGCTCAGCGCTCCAGCGCGCGGTGGATGTAGGTCTTATGAACGGTGTGACAGATACCGAGATAGCACCGAACGAGAACATCACAAGAGCGCAGATGGCGACGATACTTGTTCGTGCATTCGGTGCTGAGGACTATGAGAACCCGAACGCGACACCGGCAGCATTCAATGATGTTGCGGCAGACGCATGGTATAAGAAGATGGTAGAGAAGGCTTCGCTCATCGGCGCGTTCCAGGGCGATGATGACAACAACTTCAACCCCGAGAACAACATCACCTTCCAGGAGACATATACAGTTCTTTCAAGAATGTTCGGCTTTGAGCCGTATGAGGCTAAGTACTCAGACGGTCGGATCGAGCTGGTATCAGACTGTGACGAGAGCGTTTTAAATGCTTATCCGGACGCGGCTGATGCAGATGGATGGGCAAAGAACTATGTTAAGTACATCGTAGGCAACGGCGGCTGGACGGGCATAGGCGGTCAGCTCAAGCCGAAGGCGTACATCACACGCGGCGAGTTCGCTATGCTCATGGACAAGATAGTTGCAAACTATGTTGACGAGTCCAAGGAGTACACAGCGGCAGATCTCAAGGACGGGCACACTCTCGTTCGTGCTCCGGGCGCAACGATCAAGGGCTTTGAGACAAACGGCAATGTCATAGTCACATACGGCGTAGGCGAGACCGGCGCTACAATAGCAGAATCCACCGTAAACGGCGTAACACTGATCCTCGGCGGCGCAGACTCGACCCCCAAGGCAAACTCAAAGGGCAAGCTCATGCCGGATGAGTCGCATGTGCATATCACAGGCACCTATAAGGATGTCAGGAACTCAACACCGTTCGTATATGTGGACGCAGCAGGCGCAAAGATGGGCTATTACAAGGGTGTAGACAACAGCCTCGTTTCAGTGGCATTAACGCAGTGATGAGCTTCAGGGGAGGACAATATGAAAATAAAATATAAGCGCGTGCTTTTGAAGGTCAGCGGCGAGGCGCTTGCCGGCTCATTGGGGCATGGTATCGATGAGGCGACCGTAACGGAGATATCGAAGAATATAAAGAAGATAACCGAGATGGGCTGCCAGGTCGCGATAGTTGTCGGCGGAGGCAACATCTGGCGCGGCCGCTCAAGCGAGAATATGGACAGGACGCGTGCCGACCATATGGGTATGCTTGCGACAGCAATCAATTCGCTTGCGCTGTGCTCGTCGCTTGAGGCTCTGGGCGTTGAGACGAGAGTGCAGACGGCTATCGAGATGCGTCAGATAGCAGAGCCGTATATCCGCAGCAAGGCGGAGCGTCATCTTGAAAAGGGCAGAGTGGTGATCTTTGGCTGCGGAACGGGCAACCCGTTTATGTCAACGGATACGGCGGCGGCTTTGAGAGCGGTCGAGACAGAGGCGGATGTCATCCTTCTTGCAAAGAAGGTGGACGCTGTCTATGACAGCGATCCGGCTATAAACCCGAACGCCAAGAAGTACACAAATCTTTCGTTCAGCGATATTCTTTCAAAGAATCTCGGAGTTATGGACTCAACGGCAGCTTCGCTTTGCCGCGATAACCGTATGCCGATACTTGTTTTCGGGCTCAACGATCCCGAGAACATCATAAGAGCCGTAAAGGGCGAAAAGATCGGAACACTCGTAAACTACGAGGGCAAATATTGATTTTAGAAAAAGGAGGCATTTATTCTATGGCTAATTATCCCGAAGTCGAACGCAGGATGGAAAAGAGAGTTGACGAGCTTGTAAGCGAGTTCAAGACCATCCGCGCCGGACGCGCAAACGCGTCTGTGCTCGACAAGATATCTGTTGAATACTACGGCACAATGACACCGATCAACCAGGTCGGCGCGATCTCATCGCCGGAGCCCAGGATGCTCGTTATCCAGCCGTGGGACGGCTCGATCATCAAGGAGATCGAGAAGGCTATCAATAAGTCTGAGCTCGGCATCTCACCGCAGAACGACGGCAAGGTGATAAGACTCACATTCCCGCCGCTAACCGAGGAGCGCAGAAAAGAGCTTGTAAAGAAGGTCAAGAAATATGCTGAGGAGGCAAAGGTATCGATCAGAAATGTGCGCCGCGACAGCATAGAGGACTATAAGAAGCAGAAAAAGAACGGCGAGATCACCGAGGATGATATGAAGAAGATCGAGAAGGATATCCAGAACCTTACCGATAAGTATATCAAGGAGATCGACAGCGTAACAGCTGACAAGGAAAAGGAGATCACCGAGCTTTGATGGCTTAAAATCAATGAAGCACACAGTATCGCGCGCCGCTTGCGCGCGATACTGTTGTATATAAAGGAAAATAAATATGTTTTTTAAGAAAAAGAAAGAAGTAAAACGAGATATAGATCTCACCAAGCTCCCTCAGCATATAGGGGTTATCATGGACGGCAACGGCAGATGGGCAAAAAAGCGCGGACTGCCGCGGAGCGCAGGACACAGCGCGGGCGCAGAGGGACTGAAGAAGATAGTTACCGAGGCGAATAATCTCGGAGTTAAATATATAACCGTTTACGCGTTCTCGACCGAGAACTGGAAGCGGCCTAAGGCGGAGGTGGATTATCTTATGAACCTCCTGCTCGGGTACTTAAAGGACGCGGAGCGTTCGCTTGCGGGCGAGAATGTAAGGATCCGCGCCATCGGCTCGCGAAAGGAGCTTTCAAAGGAGATACAGGAGCAGATAATCGCGACCGAAAAGCTGACGGCAGACCGCTCGGGGATAGTTATGAACATCGCGCTCAACTACGGCGGACGCGAGGAGCTTGTGCATTCGGCAAAGCAGCTTTGCCGCCGCGCGGCAGCGGGCGAGCTCGATCCGGAGTCGATCACAGAAAAGGATATAGACCAAGGTCTTTACACCGCCGGACAGCCTGATGTGGATCTTCTGATCCGCACCAGCGGCGAGCAGCGGATATCGAACTTCATGCTCTGGCAGATAAGCTATGCTGAGATGGTGTTTGTAGATAAGCCGTGGCCGGACTTCAAGCCGGAGGATCTGCATGAGTGCATAAGGATATTCCAGAACCGCGGCAGACGATTCGGAGGTGTAGATAATGCTTAAAAGAATTATTACATCAGTTGTGGCACTCGGGATATTTTTCGGCATCCTCATTGCCGGAACTATACCGTTCCAGATAGCGATGGGGCTGGTGATACTTCTGATGCTGCATGAGGTGTTCGGCGCCATAACGGATTCCGCGGTGCTCAAGGTGTCAGGGTATATATCCTCGCTGATACTCATGGCGGGCATGTATTTCGCAAAAGTCGAGCTTGCGATGTGCGCTATGCTTGTAATAACCATGGTCATGCTCATCGCGCTGCATGGCAAAAAGGGCTATCGCGAGGTGTTCTCGGCGGCGTTTATGACGGTGTATATAACTCTCTTCATGGGCTGCATAGCGCTATTGAAGGGGATCGGCACGGAGTACATGGCATTTGTGTTCATAATCGCGTGGGGCAGCGACACCGCGGCATATTTCTGCGGAACATTCTTAGGCAAGCATAAGCTCATACCGCATGTCAGCCCGAAAAAGACCGTTGAGGGCTCTGTGGGCGCTGTGGTATTTGCCGCCGTCTTTACGATGCTCTATGTGCTTATCATGGATAAGCTGGGTCTTCCGATAGGCGGCAGCGCGCCCGCAGCTATCGACTATATAAAGCTCGGCGCTCTGGGCATGGTCGGATCTGCTGCATCGCAGATCGGCGATCTTTGCGCGTCTGCGGTCAAGCGTGATACGGGCATAAAGGACTACGGCAGCATATTCCCCGGTCACGGCGGATTCATGGACAGATTCGACAGCGTTATGTTTGTTGCGCCGTTTGTGTATTTTTACTGTCTGTTCGTAATATTATAATAAGAGGTATAATTGATGAAGATATCGATTCTTGGCTCGACCGGCTCGATCGGTACCCAGACGCTTGAGATCGTCCGCGATCACAGCGATGAGTTCAGCGTGGCGGCGATCACAGGGAACAGGAATATAAGACTTTTAGAGGAGCAGGCAAGGGAATTCCGCCCCGCGCTTGTCTGCGCCGCGGACGAGGCGGCGGCAATGGAGCTTAAAATACGGCTTGCCGATACCGATATAAGGGTAGAGGGCGGCAAAGACAGCATAACCGAGGCCGCGGCATTGCCGGAGGCTGAGACGGCGGTGGTATCCGTTGTCGGCATGGCGGGAATAGAGCCGACCATTGCCGCGATAAGGAGCAGAAAGCGCGTCGCGCTCGCCAATAAGGAGACGCTTGTCGCAGCCGGCAACATAATAAAAAAATGCGAGGCGGAGTACGGAAAGTGCATAATTCCCGTTGACAGCGAGCATTCGGCGATATTCCAGTCCATGCTTGGCATGAACGACAAGAAGGAGATAAAACGGATAATACTCACCGCGTCCGGCGGCGAGTTCTTCGGGAAGAAAAAAGAGGAGCTTAAAAATATAACGCCGGAGCAGGCGCTGCACAATCCCAACTGGGATATGGGCGCAAAGGTCACGATAGATTCCTCAACGCTTGCAAACAAGGGCTTAGAGGTGATCGAGGCAAAGTGGCTTTTCGGCGTTGATGTTGATGATATCAGGGTCGTTGTGCATCGTCAGAGCGTTCTGCATTCGGCGGTGGAGTTTGTCGATAACGCTGTTATCGCGCAGCTCGGCGCACCGGATATGCGTCTGCCGATCCAGCTTGCGCTGACATATCCCAAGCGTTTGAGCATACCGAAAAACGAGCTTGATCTCATAAGCTACGGCTCGCTGACATTTGAGGAGCCTGATACCGATACCTTCTATGCCCTGGAGCTTGCAAAGCGCGCCGGGCGCGAGGGCGGACAGATGGGCAGCACGCTCGCGGCGGTATATAATGCCGCGGACGAGGCGGCGGTAGAGCTGTTCATGAAGGGCAGGCTCTCGTATTTAGGTATTTCCGAGGCGATAGAGAAGGCGATGGAAAGACACAGAGCTGCGGTCGATCCGTCGCTTGAGGAGATATATGCCGCGGATAAAGAGGCAAGGGAGATAGTAAGATCCCTGTAAGGGAGGTAAATATTTTGGTTACTGCTATTGTAACTATTGTGATCTTTCTCGTGATGGTATCGCTTCACGAGTTCGGTCATTTCATAACGGCAAGGCTGATGGGCTTCCGCATACTGGAATACTCCATCGGCTTCGGCCCGGCAATTTTGAAGAGCAAAAAATCAGAGATACAGTATTCGCTGCGGGCGATACCGCTCGGAGGCTACTGCAAGTTCGAGGGCGAGGATGAGGAATCCGACGATCCGCGCGCGTTCTCGAACCGTCCCGTATGGCAGCGGATAATCGTCGTTGCGGCGGGCGGACTTATGAATATCCTGCTCGGCTTCGTGATATTTCTGATAATCGTGGCAAACACATCACCATTTGCGACCAATGTTGTTGAGGAGGTCGTCCCCAACAGCTATATCGGATCAGCCGGTCTGATGCCGGGTGACAGGATAGTCGCGATCAACGGCAAGGGTGTGAGCTTCTACAGCGATATCGCGCTCTATGCAAGCGATTTCAGGCAGGATGAGGAGCAAAGTGTTACCGTAAAGCGTAACGGAGAAAAGCTGACATTTAAGTTCAAGCCCTCAGAGATAGAAACGAGCTATACCTATACTCCGGACGGGATAGAGGTGAAAAGCTCGACCAACGGAAAAGAGGATCAGAGCGGCTTCTATCCGTACAGCGACACGGTGATAAAGGACGATGGCAAGATCGGCACGACCGAGACGCAGACGCGGCTCATAATCGGCTTCCGTCCGCATCAGGAAAATGTGAATTTCATAAATATCTGGGGAGAGGCGTGGAACGAGACAAAGTTCGTTGTAAAGCTCGTCTATACCTCGCTGTGGCAGCTTGTGACAGGCAAGGTCGGCATGGATCAGATGAGCGGTCCGGTGGGAGTGGTGTCCGCGGTAAACGATGCGGTGCACTCCGGCAGCGGGAGCTGGCTGTATGTGCTGAATCTCACAGCGCTCTTAACGATAAACCTCGGCGTATTCAATCTTTTGCCGATCCCCGCGCTTGACGGCGGACGGCTGATATTCATGCTGTTCGAGCTGATAACGCGCCGCCGCGTGCCGCCGGATAAGGAGGGGCTTGTCCACGCGATAGGCTTCGCGCTCTTGATAGGGCTGATAATATTTGTGTCGTATAACGATATAGCAAAGCTGATATCGGGACAATAAAGCTTGAGAGGAGCTTATAAAATGAACAGAAGAATAACAAGAGCGGTAAATGTCGGGGGAGTGATGATAGGCGGGGATAATCCGGTAGTCATCCAGTCCATGTGCAACACCGACACTCGTGATATAAAGGCGACGACGGAGCAGATACTGCGGCTCGAGGAGGCCGGCTGCGAGATCATCCGCGTGGCGGTGCCGGATATGGAGGCGGCGGAGGCGATCAGGGGGATAAAGAAAAATATCCATATCCCGCTCGTTGCCGATATCCATTTCGATTACCGGCTCGCATTGAAGTGTATAGAGAACGGCATCGACAAGGTGCGTATAAACCCCGGCAACATCGGCAGCCGCGACCGGGTGAAGCTCGTCGCGGACGCGGCAAAGGAACGCGGCATCCCGATAAGGATAGGCGTTAACGGCGGCTCGCTCGAAAAAGAGCTGGTAGCGCGTTACGGTGGCGCGACCGCCGAGGCGCTTGTCAAGAGTGCGATGGGGCATGTTGAGATACTCCATGATGTGGACTTTTCTGATATCGTGGTTTCTATAAAGGTATCGAATGTGCCCGTTATGATAGATGCGTACAGGATGTTCTCGCGCGAGTCCGATATACCTCTGCATGTCGGCGTGACCGAATCCGGCACAGAGCGGATGGGGACAATAAAATCCAGTATAGGTATAGGCGCGCTTCTCTCGGAGGGCATCGGTGACACCGTGCGCGTGTCGCTCACAGCTGATCCCGTGCGCGAGATATACGCGGCTAAGGATATTTTAAGGACGCTCGGCGCAAGAGAAGGCGGCGTGGAATTCGTTTCATGCCCGACCTGCGGCAGGACTCAGATCGATCTCATCGGCATAGCTACCGAGGTCGAGGAGCGGCTGATGAATGTGGATAAAAACATAAAGGTCGCGGTCATGGGCTGCGCGGTGAACGGCCCGGGCGAGGCGCGGGACGCGGACATCGGGCTTGCCGGCGGCAAGGGCGAGTGCCTTATATTCAAAAAGGGACAGATATTAAGGAAGGTGCCCGAGGAGATAGCGGTAAGCGAGCTGATAAAGGAGATAGATAAGCTATGAGATTTTTAGTTATAAACGGAGTGAACCTCAACATGCTCGGCGTGCGCGAGCCGGATATATACGGAAAGAATACGCTCTCTACGCTTGAGGAGCAGATATCGGAGCGGGCAAAGCAGCTCGGCTGCGAGGTCGGTTTTTTTCAGAGCAATTATGAGGGCGCGATCTGCGATGAGATACAGAACGCTCTGGGGCGCTATGACGGCATCATAATAAATCCGGGCGCGTTCACGCACTATTCGTATGCTATCCGCGACGCTTTGGGATCTGTTAAGCTCCCTGCCATCGAGGTGCATATCTCAAATATACATAAGCGCGAGGAATTCAGACACACCTCGGTAACAGTCGCCGAATGCATCGGTCAGATCTGCGGTCTGGGCTTCAAGGGCTATCTGTACGCGCTGGAGGCGCTTTGCGATGCTGTCAAGAATTGAAAAATTACTTAACAACATAGGCGAGGGGCGCGCCGCGTTCATATCCGGCGGCGCGAACATCCGCTATTACAGCGGCTTTACCTCCGAGGACGCGTTTCTCATAATATCCCGGGACAGGCGTATGCTAGTCACCGATTCACGCTATTATGTGCAGGCGCGGCAGCAGTCGCCGGAATTTGATCTCATAAAGCTTGAGGATGGCTGGGAAAAGATATTTGCAGCCGTTCCAGAGGATGAGATAGTCTTTGAGGAAAATATAATCACCTGCGGCTTTTACGACAGACTGAAAAAGAAGGCGGCACATAAGACCTTTTTGCGTATGCAGAAGGAGATAGAGGCGCCGCGGCGCAATAAGGATGCCGGCGAGATAAAGCTGATCTCCGAGGCGGAGGAGATAGGCAGCCGCGCATTTATGCATATAATAGAGGTGCTGCATGCCGGTATGACCGAGCGCGATGTCGCACTGAAGCTGGAGTATTATATGAAGAAGCAGGGCGCGACCGCGCTCTCGTTTGATACCATAGCCGCATCGGGCGTAAGATCATCCATGCCGCATGGTGTGGCGACGGATAAGGTGATAGAAAAGGGCGAGCTTCTGACTCTCGACTTCGGCTGCGTGTATGAGGGCTACTGCTCGGACATGACGCGCACCGTTGTCATTGGTGAGCCGGATGCGAAGCAGAAGGAGATATATGATATAGTCCTCGCCGCGCAGAATACGGCGATAGACGGGCTTTATCAGGGCATGGCATGCTCGGAGGCGGACGAGCTTGCCCGCCGCGTCATACGAGATGCGGGCTATGGCGACAGCTTCGGGCATTCGCTCGGTCACAGCGTGGGGCTGGAGATCCATGAGAGCCCGAATTTTTCACCAAAAAGCCGGGACGAGCTTGAAAACGGCAACGTGCTGAGCGTTGAGCCCGGGATATACATTGACGGCTGGGGCGGCGTGAGGATAGAGGATCTCATTGCGGTCGTGGATGGAAGGATCGTGGATCTTACAACAGCTCCTAAGAATCTTATACGGATATAGTTTAAAGGCATATACCGATTTTTTGTTGTGGTATATGTCTTTTTTTTGTGAATTAATTAA
>CAMNAT010000045.1 GCA_946531785.1 uncultured Oscillospiraceae bacterium | reverse complement strand
TGTCAAAATTCTTTATATGACCGATCACCGTATTATTTACAGATATATCAAACGAAAAAAAATGTCTTGTTGTAGTTTCTTTTGTTTCAACGCTCAAAGATAGCGTTTTACTATCTGTAAAAAACGCAATTTCAATTCCCGCTGACGAATGTGCTGTTTTGTACGATCTCAAGCTTCGCTCTTTATATAAGTCGAACTCAGCTTTGTCAAATCTATAGAACGCTATACAACCAGCTTTTTTTGTAACATTTACAGCACCCTTAGTGATTGTTTTTATCGTATCATAATCAAGTTTCAATTAATGGTACCACCTTTGTTCAGTTGCATTTTTTGTTCTGTTAATTATATCCCACGCAGAAATCTGTCAACCACAAGCTGTCTGAACTCAGGCGACAGGCTTGCAAAGTATGCCGTAAAGCCCGTAACCCGCACAACCAGATCGGGATATTTTTCCGGATCCTTATTTGCTTCCATCAGCTTATCCGTATCAAGCACATTTATGTTTATGAGTGTTCCGCCCTGCTCAAAATGACCGAGTATAAGCTTTTTCACTATCTCCACTCCGCCGTTTTCAATAGAAACATTCGGATCAAATTCTATTTGCAGCGGCGCTGTGTTACCCCATCCGCATTGTACCGATGCTATTCCGTTTGATTGAGCGGTAGGCGCACCGTCTGTTCTGAAATGAGGATTCGGATTTGCACCGTGCGATATAGGCTCATGCGCCCGTCTGCCGTTCGGCGTTGCGCCTACTTTTGAGCCGTACTCAATCGTTCTTGCCCAGCTGAACCATCCCGGCACGAGTGTCCTTCCCTTTGGCATTGACTGCGCCTTTATGTTTTTTACCCAACAGTCCGTAAGCCGTTTTGCCCATTCATCTGACACTGTACCGCCATGACAATATTTAGGTGCAGAGTTTAGTATCAGCCTTATACGCTCATCTTCAAAATTATTGTCAAGAGCCTTATACATCTCATCCCATGTCAGAAGGTGTTCACTTTCTATACGAGCGCTTAAAGCACCGAGTGAATCTGCAACGACTGCAAGCCCCGCTCCGTCAACACCGATAGTATAAAGCTCGGCGCACCGGGATATATCCTCACCCTTTTCTATGGTGTTTTCCATCATCAGGTTCATTACCAACTCAGGTGTTACCTCCCACTGATGATCAAGGTGAAGGTTTATTCCCCTTGCCGTTACATCTATTGCGAGCTTCAGATGCTTTTCAAACAGTTCAAACAGTCTTTCTGTTGTCCGTATTCGCTCGCCACGCATTTCTGCAAGGGCGACCTCCATGACCTTTGCAATGTTTATTTTAACTGTGTCGTTCATAGGAAATTCCTTACCCGGAACACACATCCAGTTACAGCCTACAGCTATACGCTCTCTTGCAGTCCGTTTGTCAACGCCGTTTCGCATATAGCCTTCGGAAAGCGCCTTATCGTTGCAGAACCGCGGCCAACCGTTTTTATTCTTTAACAGATAGTATACGGCTTTATCAAAGAAGTCCTTATCACAGTTCTCATGCACCCTTACCGTAAGGTTGCACGCGATATCTATACTATCCGCCGCTTCGAGTATCAGGTACGACAGATGATTTGTCATATCCCTGTCGTTTTCATCCACGCCTGATATCTGGTAATAGTGCGGATCAATGAGCAAAAGATTTGCAATGAGGAATTTCGCTGTTTCATCGTCCAATATTCCGCTTTTTATATCCTGCTCATAATACGGATAAAGCAGCACATCCATTTGATAACCCGCACCGTCCCTTGTATAAATGCGGGATGCGCAGTTAAAGAAGGCTGTCCACTGACATGCCTCATGGAAGGTCTTTGGCGGAGCAAGCCGTATATTCTCACACGCCTTCAGCATCCTCTCAAGGCTCTCCTTTATCTCCGGTCGTGTCTCTTCGGGTATCATTGTTTTGATCTTTTCTATATGCCTGTCGATAAACCGTACTATTGCAAGCACAGTCTTTTCCTCCGCATCATAGAAATCATTTTTATCCGGATTTATTTTGCGATATTTTCTTATCTTTTCCAGAAGTCCGCCGAAGCCGAGCTCAAAGCCTATTCTGTAGTCACAGGCAAGATGTGCGTCGCTGTCGATCCCGGTCTGTATATTATATTTCTCCTGCAACGGCTTCAGGTCGTCATACGGAAACCGCTGCTCATCCCATCGCTTGCTCCACTGATCGTTCGCACTCGACATAAGCTCCATGATCTTTGGCTTTTTCTTTAACCAGTCAGGCAGATAATGCACATCTCCGCGGTAATTCACAAGCATATCCCGCCACCTGCCGCACAGCATCTCCATAGGATCCACATACGGCTCGTGTGCATCCATTATACGGCAAAAATTCTCACACATACCGTCATAACCGTAAAAGCTGCCGTTTGAGCTGTTATACCACGGCTCGACCTCATAATTATCTGTGATCGGCACTGTTCCGAAATCATCTATATCGGTGTAGCCGTTCTGTCTCTTTTTTTCGAGGGTATGCCTTATCTTTGTGTTACGCATTTCCTTAAGTCTATCAGCGTATGAAAGCATATCTCCCCACCTCCAACATATATTCCTTTGACGGAATATCAAATTCCGTTATTTCCTTCCGCAAGGCTTTACGCTTTGCTATACCCAACGGGTGATACGGCAAAAGCTCATATTGTACCACATTCTCAAGCCCTTGCATAAACTCAGAGATCTTATCTATTCCCTGTTCCACGCCCGGTATTACCGGAGTCCTTGCTATTATGGGTATATTTATAGTATTGAGCTTTTTGAAATTATCTTTTATCTGTTCATTCCCGACACCGGTATATTCCTTATGTATCCCGGTGTCCCATATCTTCATATCAGCCATGATAAAATCAAGCCCTTTAAATATATCCGCATCGTAGTATATCAGAGAAGTCTCCATTGCGCAGCCTATGCTGTTGTTTTTGCAAAGAGCGATAAGCGCCTTTACAAGCTGCTTCTGCGCCATCGGTTCGCCGCCTGATATGGTTATTCCTCCGCCGTCTTTGTAATACGGCTTATCTAAAAGCAGTTCACTCATGACTTCATCGGCTGTCATATATTGTCCGCAAACGACTTTAGCTCCCGAAAAGCAGCCTTCGTCGCATTTACCGCAGCCGATACATTTTTCCGGATAATACATCGTTTCAGGCTTAAATGATATACATTCGGGATTATGACACCATTTACAATTTAACGGACAGCCCTTTAAGAACACAGTTGTTCTTATACCGTATCCGTCATGAAGTGACGCCCTTTGTATATCGGCAACAAGCCCTTTAGCCACATATATCCTCCTCTTTTCCGCTTTTGCTGCTCCTTATTGCCGCATCAAGCATAGCCATGACCTTCATATTCTTATCCAGCGTTAACATCTCATATATTGGAACACCGTTATTCTTCGAGTACATATACTGACATGGCATATTTTTAAATTCTTCACCAAAATCTATCGACGGTATTTCGATCTCATTCCCGTAAATATCGTACGCCTTCACATCCGGCATATTCTCTGCTCCGCCTGTGCACATTATCACACCTTCTGTGCCTATGACCATAGGACCCGACGGTATGACCGCTCTGGGCGTTGTCCATGTGCCCTCTATTACAGAAAGTCTGTCATCATATCTTATCGTTGCAGCAAAGTTATCATCAGTGTCACCAAAGGGAGTGTTAAGGTTTGCCCCCATGCTTATTACGCCCCTGGCATCATCACCCATGAACCAGTCGGAGAAGAAGCATCCATAGCAAGCTATATCAAGATATACTCCGCCGCCATGAGCTTCACTGTGCCACCATGTCTTTCCGCGATCACTGTCTGACATTTTATCGACATTTGCCGCAACGCCCCTATGCTTTGCGCCCTTGCCGAGCGGTCCCGTATGACCGTTTATATATCTCAGCTTTATGGGCTTCCCTATGATCCCGCTGTCTATAGCGTTTTTCATTCTATGTACATATTCACGCCATACAACAGGCCAGTTCACAACTGCCTCTATACCGTATTTATCTACACTTTCCTTTATCCTTTTCGCCTCATCAAGACTTACTGCTATCGGTTTTTCGATAGATACATTTATACCTCTTTTTGCACATTCCTCGACCACATCAGGCTTCTGAATATTTTCTGTCAGAATAAATGCTATGTCCGGCTTTTCCTCGTCAAGCATTTTTTTATAGTCATCATATATATTTGAGCAGTAATTATCACGCACATTCTGCTTGTTCCACTCCGGTGTATAACGAAACGGCGGGATCTCTGCTATTCCGGAAGGAGCATCCGCCACAGCTACAAGCTTCATATCGTTTCTTTCGCTTATGTACAATGCGACCTCATTAACATGCATATGTGAAAAACCGATTATTACAGCTTTAGTTTTCATACAAATATACCTCCCTGCCAAGCTCCGCAGATTTATAGAACAGCTCTATGATCCGCGTTACATTCAGAGTTTCCTCGGGCTTTATCACCGGCTCTGCCTCACCATTTAATACTTTTCTCAGGTTGTCGGCAATGTAGAAATGTCCGGCAAACGGCGAGTCATACAGCAGCTTTTGAGACTCTATTTTCTCATGCTCATCCTCACCATAGAACACATCGCACTCCGGCAGATATATTCCCCGTTTTTTACCTATGAGCCGTATATCCGAGCTTTCCGGCATATTCGCCGCCCACGCTACCTTAAATGATACTCTCGCGCCGTTTTCAAAGGTTATCATGCCGCAGGAAAAATCCTCCACATCCATTTCATCCGGATCAAATTTTCTCGCGATATCCACCTTGCCTGCAAGCGCGCCGCTGCTCTTCAATGAGCCTATTTCATCCTTATGATTCTGCATGGTAACAGCTTTTACGCTTTTCACCTGCGGATTGCCCATCAGCCATACCAACGCGTCAAGCATATGCACGCCTATATCTATAAACGCACCGCCGCAGCTTATTTCCTTTATATGAAACGCTCCCCAGAACGGGATACCGCGCCGGCGTATTCTCGAAAGCTCTCCATAATATATATCATCAATTCCGTTTTTATCTATGTATTCCTTTGCCGCAAGTCTGTCCGGCGTAAATCTCATACTCTGACACGCCATAAGCACCTTATTGTTCTTCGCGGCACAATCGAACATTTCCTTTGCGTCATTATATGTTACAGCCAAAGGCTTTTCACATAGCACATTCGCGCCCGCATCAAGCGCCATTATGGTATATTCCTTATGGAATTTATTCGGAACACATACAGAAACGACATCCGGGTTTTCAGCCTCAAGCATCGCTTCAGCATCAGTATAGAAGCTTGCTATACCGTGTCTTTGTGCCGTTTCCCGTGCTGCCGTTTCATTTATGTCGCAAACCGCCGTTATTTCATAATCATCTCTGAACTTTTTAAATGCAGGAATATGTGCATTATTCGCTATCATGCCGCAGCTTATTATACATACCTTAAACAAGTAAACCTGCCTCCTTCAGAAATCCGAATGTCTCATTGTCCGGTTTAGTCGCCCTGTATTCAAGACCTATATAGCCATCGTATTTTGTTTTTCCGATCTCTTTTATGGTCGATATATAATCGACCTCTCCTGTTCCGGGCTCATGCCGTCCCGGTGCGTCTGCCACATGAAAATGCCCGATAATATCAATGTTTCTTTTGATCTCATCTATATCGAAATCGCCCATCATATTTTGATGATATATATCATAAAGCATTTTTATATATGGACTGTCCGCTTTTCTGATGAGGTCAAACACAGGCTTCGCAAAGGGCATGGAATATCCTTTGCGGTCAATATCATTTAACGGCTCAATAATTAGCGTAACACCCTCTCTTTCAAGAAGAGGCTTGGCCGCTTCAAGGCATTTAAGGCAATTAGCCTCATTATACAACTTACCCTCACCTATAAGGACGATCATTGCTTTTGCGGTGAGCTTTTTATATACGGGAATACTCTCCCTTAACGCCGATACAAATTCCTCCGCTCTGCCATCATTCATTATACCGTGCGACAGATCATAGGAAAGCTTCTCGTCACAGCTGTCCATATTGAAGATAGATATATCAATACCGCTTTCAGCAAGTTTATCTATATCCTTATTGCTCCATTTCCAAAATTCTATAGTGTCGATACCGCACTTTTTTACTTCCTTTATCCGGTCATAAAAATCGCAGTATGAAAACATCATGTCAATGCATACACTCAACTTCATAATATTTGCTCATATCCTCATAGTTATCCTTATGTTCATATGTTATCCTTTCCCAATCCTCCGGCGCTCCTCCGAGATCGGGTATATCCAGAAGTTCTCCGCCCTTGAGTGCGGACTCGTGAGCTATCAGCCCAGGTATCATATACCTTGCAGCATCCCACGCATTATTCGGCGGCAACTTTCCGCTTGTCACCGCACGCACAAAATCATCAACAAGGAAAGGATGAGAATTATAATGACTGAACTTGGGGGTGTTTCTCATAGTCTTTGGAAGTCGCTCTCTGTCCTGTATCGCGGCAAAACCCTCTATGTACTTCACCGATATAGGATCGTGCGTCATGTCTATAGTACCATTTTTAAGGTCTTCATTATATTCTATTGTGTTTATGAGCCCTCCGACATCTTCAATATACGGTCTTTCGCCGCTTGCTACTCCCCTCTGGAAGGTGTGCTTTGTGACCGAACACTCATATGCGCCCTTATCTCCGTAAAAGCAGGTGATATATGATGAAGGTTTATTTATACCCACACGCCTGAATTCATTTATTCTTACTACTCCTCCGCCTGACATCCTGAAGATAGCAGTTTCATTGCTGAACGGGTTTTGCCAATCGTTTTTGTCCTCACCGTAAATATTATCTGAATGATCATCTCTGAGTCCCATGCATGAAACTTTTAGCGCATGCTGATCTATTGCTGAGAAGGTCATAGCTATTGAATGTGTGGGATAGAACATGGGCGGTATGCCGGCAACTCTCTGCCAATGCTCCCCTCCTGACCTCGCAAAGTCGTCATACATTTCACATATATCATGATAATACTGCGACTCTCCATACACAAATTCCCCGAAGGCTCCCTTTTTGTACTGTTCACGGCAGTATATCGCACAAGGATAATAATAGCATGTTTCACCCATCATATATATGAGTCGTGTTTTATTTACAAGCTCAACTATATCCTTTATCTCATCCATCGTACAGCCGATAGGCACAGCACTGTAAACATGTTTGCCACGCTTTAATGCTTCAATTATCATAGGGCCATGAAGATGTCTTTGCGTAAATATCGCGATACTGTCCAGCTCCGGCGCATTGTCAAGCATTTCCTCATACGAGGCAAAGCCTCTTTTTATCCCATGCTTTTCCATCGACCTCTTTACTCGGTTTTCATCAAGATCCGCCAAAACTACCTCCTCAACATCCGGATGAAGATTAAATAATCTTATAAAATCATCGGAAAACTTTCCAACACCCACTAATCCTATCTTCATTATGATCCTCCTCTTTAACTATCATCATTTAACAATGAATTTTAAATCTATGATTTTATCCGTTACTTTATATTTTTCTGACAACGCAGGTCCGCAGCTTCCTGAGCCGACTCCCCTGTTTTTATAACATATAAGCAGCTCTGTCGAGCCTGACTGCTCAAGCTCAAAGCTATGTTCAGCCCGATCCAGCTCCTCCACACTATAATGCAGAGCAGAAAATTCAAAAGCTTTTTCCGGTACAAATTGTATTTCCTGCTCACCGCTCAGCGCAAGATACTTTACATTGATATGATTTCCGCAATCCTGCGGTCTGATATACGGCTCATATTCATCTGTTACATTGCTTTTCCATAGACCCATTTTTGCATGTGCTTTATAGTCTGAATAGCATTCACGATCACCCATGCCAAAATAATACAGCTTCTCATATTCCGGCTTTAAAGCAAATCTCATCGCAAAACGGGGAATTTCCGTTATCTCTGTTTTAAGATGAATATCAAGCTCCGTTTCTTCTGAGGATGATCTGTTCATAGCCCTCAGCCTGTCATTCTTCTCTGAATGGATAGCGACTGTCATACCGTTTGATGTGATCATATATGATATATCCGTTTCAAACACCGGCAATCTGCCGTTAGCCCCTATCACTCCGTTAAATTTTATTATACACTCCGTTTCACCGGTTTCAACACTGTGCATTCTGGGTTTAAAATATGTCTTATGGAAATGCTCATTTACCCAAACAGGCTTCTGATATACATCATTATCTATCATAGCTCTCCACAACACTATATCACAAGGTCTTGTTAATGCTTCGTGATCATTGATCTTTACCGATACCGGCATACCCTTCGCTATATCGAAAGTAAACCTGTATTTGCCTGCCGCAACAGAAACGAATCTTTTCCCGTCTTCCACATGTATCTGCTGTTTGGCTTCGTCTTTTGGCCTTAATATTTTTACGGGAAGCTCAAATTGTGCCCATGCAACATTATGTCCCGCATTGCAATACGGGTACGGCTTTGATGTGTTCATATATATTTCTATGTATGAACCGAAATGAGCAGCGGAAGGTAGCTTGTAGTCAAGCTTGATATCTTTACTGCAGTGCGCTTTAAGATCTGTATTAAATGATACATTTTGAACGGCTTTTCCATCACAAATTATGCTATAACAAAAATTGAACTCGGACAGATCCGTGAAGTCATACAGATTTGTGAACCTGAATACTCCGTTTTTGATATCCTTACATTCTATTTTTAACGGCTCTATTACCTTTTTATATTCAAGCAGTCCCGTTGACGGTGTTCTGTCAGGGAACACAAGACCGTCGCAGCAAAAATTCCCGTCATGCGGAAATTCTCCGCTGTCTCCGCCGTAAATATATCCCTTTCTTCCATCCGAAAGCTCTTTTTCTACAGCATGGTCACACCATTCCCATATACAGCCTCCTGCAAGTCTCGGATATTTATATATAAGCTCCCAGTAATCCGTAAGCTCTCCCGGTCCCAGTCCCATCGCATGGCAGTATTCCGCAAGAAAATAGGGACGCTTATCGTTTGTCATCCGTCCCTGGATATCAAGGTTTTCAAGACTTGTATACATTCTGCTTATTATATCAACACATGGATCGATCTTTATCTGATCCGCACCGTATGCTTTATTGGGAAAAGCTGTTCGCTCATAATGAACAAGCCGGGTATTATCTCGTTTTTTTACCCATTCTGACATTCTTATGTGATTTGTTCCAAACTGCCCCTCATTACCCAGTGACCACATTATGACAGACGGTGAGTTCTTGTCACGCTCCACCAATCTCTCTATCCTGTCCATATATGATGGCAACCAATCAGGATTTGATGCCATTTCTTCTATTGATGCCAGCGAACAAAGTCCGAATGCATGTTCTACTCCATGCGTTTCCTGATCACATTCATCAATAACATAAAGCCCATATTCATCGCACATTTCAAGAAAACGCGGATGGTTCGGATAGTGCGCTGTCCGCACACAATTGATATTATGCTGCTTCATCAGGACTATATCCTTATGCATATCTTCTTCCGTTGTGCAATATCCGTACTTTGGATGAGAATCGTGCCGGTTTACGCCCTTCAGCTTAACAGGAGTACCGTTTATCAAAAGCTCCCCCTTATCTGAGTATGATACAGTTCTGAAACCGACCTTTTTATAGATAAATTCACCGTTACATTCTATCAGAACTCCATACAGAGCCGGATTTTCTGCTGACCACATTTCTATTTTTTCCGTGTTATCTCCTACATTGCCATCAGGATCATATATAGTGATATTATACGGCATTTCATCTCCCGTAAATGTCAGCTCGGCAGATATTCCTTTATTTGCGTCCGTCTTAATATATATATCTCTAACATGGCTATCAGGCCGATTCAGAAGGTACACATCTCTGAAAATACCATGAAATCTGAAAAAATCCTGATCCTCAAGATAGCTTTCCGCATTCCATGTATATACGACCACTGTGACTGTGTTTTCGCCGGATTTGAGAAAACTTTCTATCTCAAATTCCGCCTGCATATGCGAGCCTCTGCTCATACCGACATATATGCCATTTATGTATAGCTCAAAATAACTGCTTACGCCTTCAAAAACAATATATACTTTTTCAAATGACTGAAGTCTGATTGTTCTTTTATAAATGCCGACAGGATTCATGCTTTGAGTGTAAGGCGGATCATATTGAAACGGATAGTTTATATTCGTATAGTGTACCTGTCCGTAACCATAGCACTCCCAACACGACGGTACCGATAAAGTGCTGTCATATTCTATGCTTTTTATTTCATCGGGTATATCAAGATATGTGTCAAAATATCTAAAATCCCATATCCCATTAAGATCCATATACCTGTCAGATTGCTGTGCTTTTCCAATCATTGCCGAAGTTCTGTCGCCAAATGGTATATAGTAAGCCCTTGGC
>CAMNAT010000044.1 GCA_946531785.1 uncultured Oscillospiraceae bacterium | reverse complement strand
ACGAGGGGAGGAGTGACATAAATGATACAGGATTTACATTCGCATACTTATTATTCTTATTGCGGCAAGGATTCTCCTGAAGCTGTTATAAAAAATGCAATCGCAAACGGGATAGAGCTTATGGGGATTTCAGATCATTATTACGGAGTTGTAATGAACAGACCGGGTGTTCCGTATGACAGCGATGAACACAGGATAATAACGCATAATAACGCTCTAAAAAGGTACTTTGAACATATAAAAGTCCTTGCCGACAAATACAAGGATTATATAGAAGTATGGTGCGGGATTGAAATTACTACCGTGGACAAGGGATTTACAATGCTTCCCGATGGAGTAGATGTATCAATGTTCGATTATTGCCTTATCGAAAATTTCCAACTGCAAGAATCCGCTATCGATGATGTTCTGGCATTTGCCGTGCGGTGCGCCTGCAAAAAAACAGGGCTTGCACATGTGGATTTACTTGCCTACCTTATTTCAAAAGGGCTTGATATAGATGAGTTTTTTGGGAAAATGAAGAAGCAAAATATCTTTTGGGAGCTTAATGTAAATTGCGACTCAAAGCACAACTACAGGGAACATCAATATGTGAAGGATTTTTTTGAAAACGATGCTCTTACAGACGCTGTGAAAAAAAGCGGAATAAAGATGAGTGTCGGTTTTGACGGACATCGCTTGGAAGACTATGATGTAAATAGAGTGGTCACAGCGTGCAAAAGGCTTGAAGCACTGTCAATTCCCATGATAAAGTGAAAGTCAGGAGATTTTAGGTAATGAAAAAAATCAAGGATTATCCAAGACCTCAATCAGTGAGGGATAATTGGCAAAATTTAAACGGAAAATGGGGCTTTGTTTTTGACGATGAAAACATCGGCGAGCAGAAGGAATTTTACAAAAAATTCCCAAAGTCAACCGAGATTTTGGTTCCGTTTACATACGAAACAAAAATGAGCGGCATAGACGACCAAACCGTTCACGAAAATATCTGGTATAACAAAAAAATACAGCAAAAGGTGTGCAAAGGCAAAAGAACTATCCTTCATTTTGAGGGGAGCGATTTTGTTACAAAATTATGGGTAAACGGAAGCTATGCAGGAATGAACGAGGGCGGTTATCACAGGTTTTCCTTTGACATAAGCGCCTACATACTTGACGGGGAAAATGACATTACCGTAAAGGTTGAAGATTCTTTATCCATAAATCAGCCGAGAGGCAAGCAGAGGTACAAAAATGAGAGCTTCAGCTGTTGGTATGTTCAGACAACGGGCATCTGGAAAACGGTCTGGATTGAAAACGTGCCTGAAAACTATATTGTTTCGGTTAAAAACACACCGAATTTTGACAAAAAAAATCTCGCTATTGAGATATATACAAATATTGACGAAACAGCTCTTGATGATTATGAAATCGAAACGGAAATACGGTTTGATGATGAAGTACTTAATATAAAAAGAGCAAAAGCGGAAAAGCGAATCTTCAAATATGAAATGGACATTTGTGATTTATATAAAAAGCACGCCGTTAAAGCGTGGTCACCCGAACACCCGTATCTTTACGACATCACATATCGTCTATACAAAGACAATATATTGCTTGATGAAGTATCGTCATATTTCGGCGTAAGAAAAATCTCTGTAAACGGCTCAAAAATACTGTTAAATGATAAAGAATTGTATCTTAAAATGGTTTTGGATCAAGGCTATTGGGCGGAATCGCATCTGACGCCTCCCGATGAAGAAGCAATAGTAAAGGATATAGAAATTGTAAAAAAGTTCGGATATAACGGCATACGAAAGCATCAAAAAACAGAGGACGAAAGATTTTTGTATTATTGCGACATAAACGGAATGTTGGTTTGGGGCGAAATGCCAAGCTGTTATGCCTTTAACGACACCTCTGTTACATATTTCACGGACGAATGGATAAAGGTAGTAAAGCAAAACTATTGCCACCCGTCAATAATCGCATGGGTACCGATGAATGAGTCATGGGGGATTTTTGAGGTTGCGGAAAATGTCCGCGAGCAGAGCTTTGCAAACGCCTTATATTTTCTTACAAAATCGCTCGACGAAACCCGCCCCGTAATCTCTAACGACGGTTGGGAGCATACAATATCGGACATTGTAACAATACATGATTATAAACAGGACGCAGACCTTCTTTATAGCGAATATAATGACGAAGAATTAGCGGTACTAAACAATAAAAAGGAATTCATCGCAAATCATAAGCTTTTTAGCGGAGATTACAAGTACAGCGGACAGCCCGTTATAATGAGCGAATACGGCGGAATAAAGCTCTGCTCCGATAAGGGCTGGGGATACGGAAATCAGGCACGCGATGAAAAGGAATATTTGGAAAGATTTGCGGCTTTAAATGACGCTATACGGAAAACTAAATATATCACAGGTTATTGCTTTACACAGCTTACTGATGTTCAGCAGGAGCAAAACGGTCTGGTAGACGAAACCAGACGGGACAAGTTCAGTAAAGAAGTTATAAGCAAGATATGTCAAATAAACAGTAAATAATAAAAAAATAAGGACTGCTATCGAGCAAAATAGCAGTCCTTATTTTTTTATCACTCATTTTGCTCAAAAACCGCAAAGCGCGGAGGGGCGGACTCGAACTCTTTGGAGTGGTATAATTTAGTTTTTGTTTGACAAATCTCAAAGTTTATGTTATTCTTATAATGGGGGAAAATAGTCAGATACTTTTTTGAATGGGAGTAAAGCATGGAGATAGAGCATAATTCAAGACAGCAGTTTTTCCGCAGCCCCGGCGGGGCTGTGACCTGCGGCACAGGCATACGCTTCCGCCTGGTCGTTGAGGGCGTGGGCATCCCGCGCTCGGTAAAGCTTATATATAAGCGCGACGGCGGCGAGGATATATATGTTGATATGCCGTATATATATTCGATCATAAGCAGCAGCGTTTACGAAAGGACTGTTGAAATGCCCGACGAGCCGGGTCTTGTCTGGTACTATTTTGAGGTGGTCACCGACCGGGGCGTTGTCTATTACGGCAATAACCAGAACAACCTCGGCGGCAGGGGCGAGATGAGCTTCGGCGCGCCCTCGCGCTCGTTCCAGATAACAGTCTACAGCGAGGACTACGAGACTCCGGAATGGTTCAAGGACGCGATCGCGTATCAGATCTTCCCGGACAGGTTTTATAACGGGAACGAGAACGGCGAGTTCCTGGGCGGCCGTACCGACATAATCAAGCGCAGCTGGGGCGAGCAGCCGTTCTATAAGGCAGAGCAGTTCGGCGGCGAGTACAAGTCCAACGACTTCTTCGGCGGAAACCTCGAGGGCATCATAAAAAAGCTGCCGTATCTTGAGGAGCTCGGAATAACCGTTATTTATTTAAACCCGATATTCAAGGCGGCATCAAATCATAAGTATGACACCGGCAACTATGAGGAGATAGATCCGATGTTCGGCGACGAGGAGACCTTTAAAAGGCTCTGCGCCGAAGCGAAAAAGCGCGGCATACGCATAATCCTTGACGGCGTGTTCAACCACACCGGCGATGACAGCAAGTATTTCAATAAATACGGTCATTATGACAGCGTCGGCGCGTATCAGTCAAAGGATTCGCCGTACTATTCATGGTTCCGCTTCATGGACTATCCCGATGTATATGAGTCATGGTGGGGCATGACGACCCTGCCGCAGGTGAACGAAGAAAGCCCGGAGCTGAGGGAATACCTTCTTTCCGGCGCGGACGCGATCGTGAAAAAGTGGATACGCTTGGGCGCCTCCGGCTGGAGACTGGATGTTGTCGATGAGCTTCCCGACTTCTTTGTAAAGGAGCTCAGAAAGGGCGTAAAGGAGGTCGATCCCGACGCGGTCATAATCGGCGAGGTCTGGGAGGACGCGTCGAACAAGACCGCTTACGGCGAGCGCCGCGCCTACTTTGCCGGCGACGAGCTGGACTCGGTGATGAATTATCCGCTCAGAAACGCGCTCATAGACTTCGCGCTCTGCCGTATCGACGCGTTTGAGTTCAACAGGATGATAATGAGCATCAAGGAGAATTATCCCGCGCCCGCGTACTATTCGCTTTTGAATATCCTCTCGTCACACGATGTCGAGCGTCTTGTTACGCTGATGGGAAGAGTGCCGACAAGGCATGAGATAGACCGCGAGCGGCAGGCTCACGCGTGGCTTGACAGCTACACGCTCGAGATCGCAAGGAAGCGCGCAAAGCTCGTTTACGCGATGGCTCTGACGATGCCGGGCGTGCCGTGCATCTTCTACGGCGACGAGCTCGGCATGCAGGGCTACGGCGACCCGTTCTGCCGCGCCTGCTATCCGTGGGACAATGCCGATGAGGTCGATCCGGGCGCTGAGATGCGCAACTGGATAAAGCAGCTCACGCGGCTCAGGAGATCGTCAAAGGCGTTCAGCACCGGCGGATTCGACTATGTCTACAGGATCGACTGCGCCTATGGGTATATACGCCATCAGGGCGATGAGAGATATATAATCCTCGTGAACTTTGATGATAAATACAAGCATGTCCGTCTTGACGCGGCGCGGTACGGCGTGACAAAGATAGAAAGCATCATGACCAGCGACGGCGGCTCCGGCGCGCATGAGTCCGCGGACGGGATATTCTATATCCATATCCCCGCCCATGCCCTCGTTATCTACAAGGCGTGATTTCACACAAAAAAGTCTGTTTTTTATCTTGTTTTTTGTGGCAGTTTATAGTATCATGATATATATAGGAATGTATCGAAATTTATTAAAAGGGAGGAATTATTTATGAACAAAAAGCTTATCTCGGTATTTGCGGCATCGGTAATGGCTATCCAGGCGGCGGCTATGCCAATCATAGCAAATGCTGAGGCGCACGCTACATATATCACCGATTCGGACTTCTCCGACTGTGCGGTGGGCGGCGCGACAGAGAACCCGATCTACGGGATGGGAATAATATGCGACGGCAGCCCGTGGCTCACAAAGGGCTCGTCCAACAGACATTATCAGACCTTCTACTATGATGAGGAGGCAAAGACGAATTACTGCAACATGTATTCGGAGAGCAACAAGGTAGGCACGGACGGCGCGGGCTCGATGTATATGTATCAGAGAGACACGACCTCGAACTTTGCCCAGACCTACGGCTACTGCCAGTTCGATATCAGAATGATCTCAGGCTCATTTGAGCTTGCGTACGGCTCATTCTCAGACCCGACCTCGAACACTAACTACAAGGCTAATTCGCTCGTGTTCAGCGCTAACTCGATCACGGCTCATGACGGCTCGCGTTCGGTATCGCTTGCTTCGATCAAGCCGAACCAGTGGTATACGGTAAAGATCATGATCGACAATGTGCTCAAGTCAAACAGCATTTCCGTAACGGACAAGAAGACCGGCAAGGTGGTAGGTATGCTTGAGGATGCGGGCTATATGCAGGATGAGTGCTCAAAGGTATGCATCTGGTGCTTCGGATATATCAGAGGCAACGCGTATAACTATGATCTCACACATGTGACCATCTCAAAGTTCGATGGCGCTCCGAATCCGTATTCGGTAAAATGAGCATAAGTTAATGACAAAAATCACAAATCATTGACAAAAAAATATGCCGGAGGCTTTTAATGCCTCCGGCAAATGTTGTTTTTGAAGAAATTTCCGCACAAAATATTGTAAGTCATTTTTATCCATCACACTACATGTGGAAAAACAATGTAATTTTTGCTTACAACGATAAAAAATAAGCAGAATGTATAAAATTTCATATAAATTTTACTTGAATTTTTCACACTATTGTTGTATAATATAGACAGGTATGTGTGTCTGTTTTACGGACAGGCATATGTGTGAGGGGAGAGAAGGCTTTATGCAAGAGAGTAAAGCTTCTTCACATGAGATGAGAGACGACAGCTTCGAGAGGTTCGTTTTAGACGATGCGGATTTCGTCAAGCCCATATTGCGTGAGAATCTTCTGAAAAGCTATATCTACGGCACAGGCGACGCGCTTGAGGCGTTCAGATTGTTCTGCGGCGCGTTCTCGACCGATCAGGAGACTCCGGTGAGGATGGTGCTGTTCAGCTTTGCGGAGCATATGAATGTGGCGCGGCTGTACACGCTCAATGAAGCTGAACGGAGATTTGACACGAGGGATATCATTCTGAGCGCGATAGTTGCGGGCAGGGCGACCTTCATAGTCAGGGACACCGAGGAGGGAACACTGCGGTCTGCGCTGCACTCGGTCTGCGATACGGTAAAGCAGACGGAGGGCGTGAAGATAAGCGCGGTGTACAGCAGGTTGATACCGCTGTCGGATATCCCGCAGACCTTCGGACGGCTCTGGAGCTGCAAGGAATATTTCTTTTATTCCGAAAACTCTGATGTCATATGTGAGGACAAAGTAAAAACAGGAGACAGGTCCGCGGCTCCGAGCTACACAGGCATAGCTCAGGCGGTGCAGAGCGGTGATGAGAAATTGACAAAGGAGCTGCTCTGCGGCTTTTTCGACACGCTTGAGCGCAGCATGCCGCCGCCGGCACTGACAAAGACATATTGTCTGGAGCTGTATGTTTCTGTAATAAGGAACTGCGATCCGGAAATGATCGAGGAATACATGAAGGGCATCGACCTTATACAGCGTGCCCGCAGCCTCGGCGGGATAAAGGCGTTCATTACAGAACGCGCAGCGGAGATCGCATCGGCGAACAAGCCAAAGGAGAGCATATACAGCCAGCTTGTAAAGGATACGCTGAGGATAATCGATGAGAACATCAGCAATGAGAAGCTGTCGCTCAGATGGATAGCGAAAAATCATCTGTTCACAAATGTCGATTATCTCGGAAAGGTGTTCAAAAAAGAGGTCGGCAAAAACTTTTCGCATTATGTCATGGAAAAGCGCATGGAGCTTGCAAAGGAGCTCATCATGGGCGGCAAAAGGGACAGGATCTACGAGGTCGCGGAAAAGCTCGGCTACGGCACCAATTCGCAGTATTTTTCGCAGGTGTTCAAAAAATACACAGGGCAGTCGCCCTTAGAATACAAGGAGTCGGTAAGGCTCACATCAAAACAATAATCTATGAATCTTAACGGTGAGGAGCAGGGGCGCTCCGAGGCGTTTTAGAGATAAAATTATATGGAGGTAGTATAATGAGTAGAAAACTTAAGGCTATCATCTGTGCATTAACGGCAGGAATGATGTTATTTACATCAACGGGACTTTCGGTATTTGCCGAAGAGCTCAATGCTGACGGCTCGGCAGCAGCGACTGAGACAAAGCTCAATGCTGACGGCTCCGAGGCAGTTGCGACCGAGCAGCCCGAGACTGTCGGCGGCGCGGATGTGGCAGAGGATGAGAAGGATGCCGATGTAGTCGCAGATATTGCAGCTTCACAGGCAACACAGGAGCCGGAGGCAACACCGGTCCCCAAGGGCTATGATGCGGATACATATTATCAGAACGCATTGCAGGTAACATCGGGCCTTGGTATAATCACAGGCTATGATGACGGCTCGGTAAAGCCGGAATCGACCGTAACGCGCGCCGAGATGGCGACGATCATTCTCAGAATGATCGCAGCGGGGGGCACATCAGCGTATCAGAATGTATTTACCGATGTCTCCTCGGATCACTGGGCAGCTGACACTATCCAGACAGCGGTAGAGCTGAGCATCGTTGACGGTATGGGCGATGGAACCTTTGTTCCGGACGGTCCGGTCAAGTATGAGCAGGTAATAAAGATGATCGTCTGCGCTATGAACTACGGCATTGACGCTGAGAACGCGGGCGGATATCCGAACGGCTATCTATCAGTCGGCGGCGGTACTCTGAAGCTCTTAACGGGTGTTACAGGCGCAGCCGGCAGCGATATGCCGCGCGGCGAGGTAATAAAGGCGGTCTATAACGCGCTCAAGGCTTCATACAGAGATATAAAGGAATTCAAGAACGGATATCCGGTATATACTGCAAAGGATACCCTCGGCATCGAGAAGTTCAAGATGTACGAGGAGGAGGGCGTGCTCACAACCACTCCGAACCTTACCATAGCATCGGGCTCAAAAACAAAGGACGGCGTTATCACCATAGACGGTGTTGACTATAAGTGCGACTTCAATGTTGATAAGTTCGTTGCGTCAAAGATCAAGTTCTATTATATAGACGACAACAGCGACGACAACAGAGTTATCGCATTGTTCTCGATGGGCAAGTCAAGGGAGAACACCTTCAAGGATGTTGATATCAACGAGATCAACACATCCGCAGGTACGCTCAAGGCATACACATCATCGACCTCAAGCTCTACAAAGACATATAAAATAAATAACGCTACGGTAGTATATAACGATACTATCATGACAACAGCTGACTTCAATAAATATATTGGCAGCTCAGCTATCACATACGACGAATTCATAAAGCCGCATGTCGGTGATGTAAGAATAGTTGATTATGACGACGATGGCACATATGATATAATCTTCGTCAACTCATATGAGACAATGCTCGTAACGAATGCTACTTCAGATAAGGTTACGGGTAAGATCAACAACACGAACACGACCATCGAATATGATGTCGATGACAGCTCATATGAGATCCATGTTAAAAAGAACGATGTTGAGGCATCTGTAAAGAATCTCAAAAAGAACGATGTTGCATCGATAAAGAGAAATCTTGAGGGCGACAAGCTCACGATAGTAGTTACCGGTGAGAACATCACAGGTACGATCTCGGGCACCGGCGAAGAGGATGACGAGATGACGATCACCGTCAACGGTCAGGAGTATAAGGTGGATGAGAATGTGTCCAAGAAATATACAGAACCCGGTGTGACGGATCTTAAATCGGGCGTTACCGGCACCTTCTACCTTGATCAGTTCGATCGTATAGGCTATGCCGATCTTGAGAGCACTCTCGTGGAGGGTGAAAACTACGCTATGATCACAAAGGCGTTCTATAATGATGAAGAAGAACTTGTTATAAGACTCTTCACACAGGACGGCAAGGAGATCGAGGCTAAGCCGGCAAGCTCCATGCAGGCATGGCTCCCGGGCGCTGAATCAGCATCAAGACCGTCAGAGACTCAGCTCATCAATGCTCTTTCGGACGACAGCAGATATGTACAGGCTGTTAACGGCGCATCAAGCTATCCTGTAAAGCTCTGTACATACAAGATGAACAATGCGGGCGAGATCACAAAGCTTTATGTTGCTGTAGGTACATCAACAACAACATCTTCAAGCGCTCTTACCGTTTATGACGGAAACGGCACAAAGAAGGCAAACCTCAGAGATGTAGGTACTGTCGGCGGCGCGCTGCAGGGCTACACGATCGAGGACGGCATTGTTGAGTTCAATGTTCCTGATGACGCAACAGAGCGTAATTCAGGCGCAAACTACAGTGCAGGTACAGTATCGGCGTCGGGATATAAGAATTACGAGGGTGTATCAACAGACTTTGCGATAGGCTCATTTGTGAATTCAAGATATCCGCAGGTGCTCATACACTTCACAACAAGCACCAACTCGACAGCGAAGATCGGCGATGTTGACACAGCAAGCATTCAGCCTGCTATGATCGTTTCAAAGGTAAATGAGGCTGTTGATGATGAGGGCGAGACCGTATTTGTTATAACCGGATACTCAGCAGGCTCTGAGGTATCATATACAACAACAAAGAATACCGGTCTTTACAAGTTCACGGGCTTTGACGGCGGTGCAGAGTATAAGGGTACGCTCTTATATGATCCGTCCAAGGATTCCGCAAGTAAGTTCCAGAACAATCTGCGTCAGGGCGATATAATCGTTATGAAGGTAAACAACGGTTACGCGTCGGTAGTTATCAAGATGACAGATGTTGAGGATGTTGCAAAGGCTGCAGTCGGCGATACATCTTCAGGACTTCTCCAGCTGCCCTCTTATAAGAGCGCAAAGAACAGTAACACGCGTGAATCATACTACATGGGCTTCGTTTCAAATGTAGTAGTAGAGGATTCGGCATTTATAGATCTCACGAGCTATGACGGATCTGCAAAGGATAGTGTTACATATAATGCAAGCACAGTATTCAGTGATGTAACTATAACCGTAAACGAAAGCGGTAAGATCACGAATACAAAGATCGATAAGAACGGCGGTATCGAGGCGAATGAGCTTGAGCCGTTAGAGGGCTCAGGCGATACAGAGTTTGACTATGCTGTATTCACAGGTCTTAAGGGCGGCATGAACAACGGCTACATTGTAAAGGTCGTTCTTGATATCGAATAATTGATAATCAGCAATGTATGGGGAGGTCATACCGGCCTCCCATATACGATATTTTTATAGGAGGAAGAAAATGGCAAACAAATTTAAAAAGCTTATTGCCGGCGCATCCGTACTCGCCATGCTTGCATCGTTGTCTGTTCCTGTAATGGCAGAAGAAATATATGTTGACTGGGATTTTACTACCACAGGCGGCTATACAGCTCAGGATGCCGTAAATGACTGGCATGAAGTAAATGATGACGGCACATACGG
>CAMNAT010000043.1 GCA_946531785.1 uncultured Oscillospiraceae bacterium | reverse complement strand
CAAGAATACGCTTCTTCTGAACATCCTTGACCTGCTTCTCGGATTCCCTGCGCCTGTTATTCTTGCCATATTTATCAATGAGATCCATTGTAAGTGGTTCAAGAGAACATCGCAGACGATCCTCTATCTGCCGCATTTCCTTTCATGGGTAATCATCGGCGGACTGGCATACCAGATGTTCACGCTCAGTGATGGTTATGTAAACAATGTAATGGATTCGCTCAGTCAGATAAACTGGGGCGGCTTCCACCCGTTCGGCTACATGCACAGAGTTCCGTTCCTTGAGGAACCGAATAACTGGATCGCAAGCTATGTGCTTATCGGTGTATGGCAGAGCATGGGATGGGGTACCATCATCTATCTCGCAGCTATCACAGGTATCGACGCAGAGCTTTATGAGGCAGCTACAGTTGACGGCGCGGGCCGTTGGAGAAAGATCTGGAGCATCACTCTTCCGTGTCTTAAGTCAACGATCGTTGTTATGCTTATCATGGCTCTCGGAAGGATCATGGGAAGCTCATTCGACCGTCCGTATACATTGACAAACACAAAGGTATCAGAGGTATCCAACGTTATCGCAATGTATGTGTACAACGTAGGTCTCCAGTCGTCAAGATTCAATCTTGCGACAGCGATAGGCTTGTTCCAGTCGATAGTCGGCGTTATCCTCGTGCTCTTAGCTGACCGTATAGCTAAGCTCATGGGCGAAGGCGGCATAGTATAAGAAGGGGGGAATTAAAAATGGCAAAAGCAAAAGAAGCATCGTTTGATGCGCCTATGAAGATCAAAAAGTCAACAGGCGACAAGATCGCTGATGTGTTGATATATTTTGGTATCACAGTATTGTCACTTATCTGTATCCTTCCGTTTATACAGGTGCTTGCAGTATCGATCAGCTCGTCATCGAGCGTATATGCAAACCAGGTATTGCTCATACCGGTAGGAGTGAATATTGACGCGTATCGTCAGGTTCTTGCAGATAGCAATCTTGTACATTCACTTTGGTTCACAGCAATACTCACGATCACATTCACGATCGGCGGTATGCTCGTGACGATATTCTCAGCTTATGCTCTTTCAAGACCTAAGCTGAAGGGAAGATACTTCTTTGCTACATTGTTCCTTATAACAATGTATTTCAGCGCAGGTATCATTCCTGACTACTTACTCATGGATAACCTTAATATCCTTGACTCTGTATGGTGCTTGTTCTTACCGGGTCTGTTCTCGGCATATAACATGATCATACTGAGAACATTCATACAGAACTCTATCCCGGAGAGCCTTATCGAGGCGGCGGAGCTTGACGGCTGCGACGATTTCAGAATACTCTTCCAGGTAGTGCTTCCGCTTTCAAAGTCAGTTCTTGCAACGCTCGCATTGTTCTATGCGGTAGGTCGTTGGAACTCATTCTCTGACGCTCTGTACTACATAACATCAGAGAAGTATAAGCCCCTGCAGCTCAAGTTGAAGGAGATCACAGACTCAGCAGCGGCTTCAGACAACGAGGCAGGTACATCTGCGGTTACAAACTCCAAGGTGTTCCAGTCTGCGGGTATCATGTTTGCAACGATCCCGATCGTTATCGTATATCCGTTCGTTCAGAAGTATTTCGTTAGCGGCGTTATGGTCGGCGCTGTAAAGGGTTAATAGGGGAGGTAATTGACGATGAAATTCAAGAGAATAATAAGCGCTGTCGCTGTTCTTGCAATGTCGGCAGCACTCGTTCCGTCGCTTTCCGGCTGCGGCTCGAGAACCATACCCACAATTGACTATAAAGAGCTTATCAAGAACATACCGGATGTAGATAACTTCAAATATCCGGAGGAGGTAGAGATAAAGATCCCGGTATATAACCGAGCTCAGGCAAACCTTCCGGATGTTACAAACAACTACTGGACCAGATATGTTCAGAAAGAGTTTGGTGATAAGCATAACATCAAGGTTTCGTTTATCTCGATCTCAAGAAGCAGTGCTGTAACTCAGCTCAACCAGCGTCTTGCAGGTAAGGTATCGAACCAGCCGGATATAGTGTATGATTATGACTATCCGGTAGCGGTTAACTTTGCTAACCAGGGAGTATTCCGCGAGCTTACAGATGATTTTATCAAGCATTTTGCTCCGGACTACTATGAGTACACAAAGGATCTTGACGAGTATTCATACCTCAACGGTAAGAAGATATTCCTTCTTGCGCGTCGTCCGCAGGCTTACAACTTCGTAACGCTTATGAGAAAGGACTGGATGGACAAAGCAAGAGCGGCTGGCAAGATCAGCTTTGAGGAGCCGAGAAACGAGGATGAGACCATCCAGATGTATCAGGCTTGGAGAGACATGAAGCTCGGCGGAGCAACGACGATCCCGTCAAATGCTTCACTCGGCGGCTCAAACTACGGTGCATATGCATACAGACCGTATCCTCTCTCGGACGAGGATAACGCGTTATATTCGGATATAACTGTCTGCGCGCTGCCGTGGGAGCCGGTAAAGGAGAGCTTAAAGAACGAGAACTTCTATTTCCATGAGGGTCTCATAAGCTCAGACTGGTATCTTGACAAGGACGGCTCAAAGGCACAGGAAAGATTCCTTGCAGGTCAGGCCGGCACATTCGGCTGCTACCTCACAAAGAGTCCGGACTACATTGCTATGCTTAAGGAAAATGTACCGGACGCAGAGGTAACTATCGGCGGCTGCTATCCGGATCCCAGATTTACAGATCCTGAGACGGGCAAGAACTTCCCGACACCGTCAAGAGCATATTATCCGTATGGTCTTATCAGCGGTATCAACAACTTCTGCCAGCATCCTGAGGCTGTAATGATGTATTATGAGTGGATGTATGACAACATCTTCACAATGCAGAACGGTATCGAGGGCAAGAACTTTAACTTTGAAAAGGTTTCGGGCGTAGGCTCGCTTGCTCAGTACTCGGCAGATATCCCGGTAATCGATGAGAAATACAGCGGTGAAGAGCGCTTCAACTACAACAACAACAAGGATATGTGGTGTCTCGTAGTTGAGGGTAAGGAGCTTCGTGATGAAGAGCATCCGGACGAGTGGATCAATGTTCTCGGTCAGGAAAAGACATATGCTCCTAAGGGCTATGAGTGGCTGATAGAGAAGGCGTACGATAATTACGAGAAGAGTAAGGATTATCAGTACACCGACTATGCGTTCACATCTTCTATAAACACTCTCACAAAGTATTCGGGCGTTCTCCTCACAAAGTGGCAGGATGTACATACAAAGCTCGTAACATGTGATCCGAAGGATTTTGACGCCCTCTATGATCAGGCAGTCAAAGAGTATCTGCAGCTCGGATATCAGGAGGTTCTCGACGAAAAGAAGGCTAAGTATCAGGCTGAAAAAGCTGAGCGCGAGGCTAACGAGAAGGCTGCTGAAAAAGAAGTGGAAAACACCTCTGATGGAGATAAGGATGTCGCAAAGGAAGGCGAGAAGGAAGAAGCGTCCGGCGATGAGAAGGCATCAGATTGATGTTGATATGATCATCCTACAACGACCACGGCAATGCCGTGGTCGTTTTTATGTACATTTTCGACTTGTATTTTATTGAAGTTTATGGTATACTTATCATAGTATCTTTTTTGGGAGGAAATTCTATGCCAAAATACTTTATGCCGACAATGCTGCTGTCGGGCAGGAACTGCATAAAGCGCCATCCGCGCCGGCTTATACATGGTAAGCATTGCATGATCGTTACAGGAAGAAATTCCGCGGTCATTTCCGGCGCGCTGCAGGATGTTATTGATGTGCTTGAAGAGAATGACGTAAAATATGATATATATAACAGTGTGACCTCGCTCACCGGAATAAGTGAGATCTATGCGCTCGGCAACACAATGCGCGAGAACGGCAATGATTTTGTGATCGGCATCGGCGGCGGAACAACGCTCGACGTTGCCAAGGCTTCCGCGGTATATGCCACAAATGTTATGGAGCCGATGGAGATATATAATGAGGATTATCCGGTAAGACCTCTAAAGGTCGTATGCGTTCCCACTACTGCGGGAACGGGCTCCGATACTACTCAGTATGTTATGATGTCTCTTGATGATATCCATAAAAGACGGAGCTTCAAATCAAATAAATGCTTCCCGTATGCAACATTTCTTGATTCGCGGTATACAATGACTTTGCCTATAGAGGTAACGCGGCATACGGCCGTTGACGCGCTATGTCATGCGGTCGAGTCGTATCTTAACGCCCAGGCATCAGCTTTCTCGGACACTGTTGCACTCGAGACCATACGCCTTATCGGCTCATGTAAGGATGCGCTGATGAGCGGGAATATCACTGAGGAAGACAGGGAAAAGCTTTTGATCGCGGCATCCTCCGGCGGAATGGCGGTAGCGCATACAGGACTTAATGTAGTTCATGCAATGGGACACCAGCTCACCTGTGAAAAGGAGATCCCCCACGGCAGAGCAAACGGCTCTATGCTTGTCGAATTCATATCATGGATGGGTAAGCATGAGACTATGCGCGCTGTTGAGGTCATGACAGCGTTTGACAGTGATCTTACAAGCTTTAAAAAGTTCATGGATAAGGTAGTGCCTACTCCGGAGACCTTTACAGAAGAGGATATAGATCTGTTCATGAAGAATTCCATAGTAAACACTGTAAAGGATAACTGTCCCGGAAGCTTTACCAGAGACGACGAGCGGCAGATATATATGAATGCACTCGTAAACAAGAAGAGAAAGTATACAGAATGGTAAATTGAAAGGATGTTGACGGATGAACGAATTCAGCACATTATTCGGTCTTACGGGTAATGACACCGTTGACAGGCTGAAGGTCACGGATATAACAGTATCGACTAATAATAACAGGATAGAAGTCGAATTTGCAAATGAGCTGAGCAGTCGCACAGAAGAACTGGTGAAGACTCAGATAAAAAACAGATTAGGAAATGTAAGGATAAACATAGGTGTAGATGGCAGATATGAGCATGGATCAGACAATGTAATGGTGTATTACATGCCTAAGTCATCTGAGGCTCCGGGCGGGCCGAAGGTCATAGGAAAGGCACAGGCGGAGGATATGCTTATCGGCAGACCTATACGCAATCAGCCTATTGTGTCTATCGATTCGATAAACGAGGGCAGCGGACTTGTAACGGTAAGCGGCAGGATATTTGATTCGGATGAGAGGGAGATAACCTCAAAGAAATCAGGCAAGGAAATGCATCTGGTGACGCTTGACATTACTGATAACACATCATCTATAACTGTAAAGAAATTTGTAAATAAGGATGAGGACGATCAGAAGTTCAAGGATCTCTATTCGCCGATAAAGAAATCTCTTAAAAAAGGCGGAAAAGGTATGTATGCCGTCATTCGCGGTGTCGCAAAATATGACGAATACGCAAAAGAGGTCGTGATAATGGCAAATGATATTGCCGCGCTTCCGACGCCTCCTGTTCGTATGGACAATGCCGAGGAAAAGCGTGTGGAGCTTCATTTGCATACACAGATGTCGCAGATGGATGCTGTCAATTCCGCAAAGGAGGTTATAGACCGTGCCGTATATTGGGGACAGAAGGCGATCGCTATAACCGATCACGGTGTTTGTCAGGCATATCCTGACGCTATGCATGCATCTGATTATAACAAAAGGATAAAGGTAATTTACGGCATGGAGGGGTATCTTGTAGATGATACCAAGCGCATTGCATACGATGTAAAAGAAGGCGATGTTGACTCGCGGTTCGTTGTGTTTGACATTGAGACGATAGGGCTTGATAAAGAGACGGGCAGCATCATAGAAATAGGTGCCGTCAAGGTCGAAAAGGGTCAGGTTGTTGACCGCTTCTCCACATTTATTGATCCTATGCGGAAAATACCGCAGGAAACGACCGATCTGACATCCATTACCGATGGCATGGTCAAGGGTGCGCCCAAGCTTGATGAGATCATAGATGAATTTATTGATTTCTGTGACGGCGCTATCATGGTGGCTCATAATGCAAATTTTGATATGGGCTTTATGAAGGAGAAATCAAAAGGCTGCGGAAGAAGCTTTGATAAACCGTATATTGATACGATGGTGCTGATGCGCTGTATGTTTCCGAAGCTTCCCAATGCAAGATTGGATACTTTATGTAAACAAATGGGCGTTATAAATGCGCATCACCACAGAGCTGTTGATGACGCTGAGGCTACCGCTCAGGCGTTTATAAAAATGCTGGAGCAGCTGAGTGAGAGTGGAAAGAATAATATAGCCGAATATAACGAGATATTTGATATACGCACCGCGGCGGTAAAGACAAAAGCGTTCCATGTTATATTGCTTGCAAGGACCTACGAAGGTGTGCGTAATATTTACGAAATGGTTACGGCGTCTAATTTGAAGTACTTTAACAGAACGCCGAGAATACCTAAGAGTCTGCTGAACGAAAAGCGCAAGGATATCATAGTGGGGTCCGCATGTGAAGCCGGTGAGCTTTTTACCGCAGTTGTGGAAGGCGCGAGCGATGCGAGACTTAAAGAGATAGCGGAGTTTTACGACTACCTTGAGGTACAGCCGATAGGGAACAACCAGTATATGAAGACAAGCACGAAGCATCCGCATATAAATACTGATGACGATCTCCGTGCCTTAAATTTGAAGATAGTAGAGCTTGGTGAAAAGATAGGAAAGCCTGTATGCGCGACCGGAGATGTGCATTTTATGGATCCTGAGGGAGCAGAGTATCGAAAGATACTTATGCACTATAAGCATTTTCAGGATGCGGATAATCAGCCGCCGCTGTATATGCGTACGACAAAAGAGATGCTCGATGAGTTCTCATACCTGAGCAAGGAAAAAGCGTATGAGATAGTCGTGACAAATACCAACAAGATAGCGGATATGATAGGCGATGTGCGTCCTATCCCGCCGGACAAATGTCCGCCTGTTGTAGAGGGTGCGGTCGAAGGCATAAAGAACGACTCGATAAACAGAGCGAAGGAGATATATGGAGAAAATCTTCCGCCGCAGGTGCAGGAACGACTCGATAAGGAGTTGAACTCTATCATTACAAACGGGTTCTCGGTAATGTACCGTATAGCTCAGGAGCTTGTGCGTAAATCAAACCGCGACGGATATCTTGTCGGTTCAAGAGGGTCTGTCGGCTCGTCGTTTGTGGCATTTCTTTCTGATATCACAGAGGTGAACTCGCTGCCGCAGCATTATCTATGCCCGAATTGCAAGCATGTTGAGTTCAATGTGAGCGACATAGGACAGTCCGGCTGTGATATGCCGGATAAGGATTGTCCCGAATGCGGCACGCCTATGACAAAGGATGGACATGACATCCCGTTTGAGACCTTCCTGGGCTTCAATGGCGATAAGGAGCCGGATATAGACCTGAATTTTTCGGGTGAATACCAGCCGGTCATACATAAGTATACCGAGACATTTTTCGGTGAGGGATTTGTGTTCAGAGCCGGAACTATAGGTACAGTTGCTGAAAAGACGGCGTTCGGCTATGTAAAACGCTATTGTGAGGACAAGGGTATAACTATGCCGGCGGCTGAGATGAAGCGGCTTGCAAAGGGCTGCGAGGGCGTAAAGCGCACATCCGGACAGCACCCCGGCGGCATTATCGTTGTTCCGTATACAAATAATATACATGAGTTCTGCCCGGTACAGCATCCGGCGGATGATGTCAAGTCAAATATATTTACAACGCATTTCGACTATCACTCAATAGATTCAAATCTGCTGAAGCTTGATGAGCTCGGTCACGATGATCCGACTGTGATCAGGATGCTTGAGGATATTACGGGACTTGATGCGAGGAAGATACCGCTTGATGACAAGGAAACGCTGAGTCTGTTCACATCGAACAAGGCGTTGAAGCTGCGCGAGGGCGCGGACACGGGGACGGATCTGGGTACATACGGTGTACCTGAGTTCGGCACGAAGTTTGTACGCCAGATGCTTGAGGATACAAAGCCCACGACTTTTTCGGAGCTTGTGAGGATATCCGGACTTTCGCACGGAACGGATGTGTGGCTCGGAAACGCTCAGGAGCTCATAAGGGAAGGCTACTGTGATCTTTCGCATTCGATTTGCGCGCGTGATGATATAATGATATATCTTATCGCGTCCGGAGTTGAGGCAGGACATGCGTTCAAGATAATGGAGCAGGTGAGAAAGGGGAAGGGACTGAAGCCTGAGGATGAGGAAGCAATGAAGGCGGCAAATGTGCCGGATTGGTATATAGGATCGTGTAAAAAGATACAGTACATGTTCCCGAAAGCACATGCGGTCGCATATGTTATGATGGGCTTCCGTGTAGCATGGTTCAAGGTCCATGAGCCGTTGGCGTATTATGCGGCATATTATACCGTTCGCGCAGATGATTTTGACACATCTACAATGGCAAAGGGTGAAGATGTGGCACGCCATGAGCTTGCTGAGATCAATCGACGCAAAAAGGAGGGTACCGCGCAGCCGAAGGAGGATACGCTGATACCTATTCTTGAGCTGGTAATAGAGATGTATTGCCGCGGCTTTGAGTTTACTGATGTAGATCTCTACAAATCACATGCCACAAGGTTTCAGATAACCGATGACGGGAAGCTCCTTCCGCCTCTCAATGCTCTGCCCGGACTTGGTGAAAACGCAGCAAAGGCAATAGCGGAGGAGCGCGAGAAGGGCGAATTTAAAAACATAGAGGATCTTCGTCTCAGAACAGGTGTGACAAAGACCAACCTTGATATGATGCAGGAGAATGGATGCTTTGAAGGAATGTATGCGTCAAATCAGGTAAGTATGTTCGATATGTAAGCACTAAAAAAGGAACGCGAAGCGTTCCTTTTTTAGTGCCATAATTAGTTAAGTATTGCAACCTCAGTATCCTTGTCGAAGAAGTGCAGGTGATTAACATCGAATGCAACCTTGATAGTATCGTCGGCCTTCGCTGTTGATCTCTGGCTTACTCTTGCTGTATACTGAATGCCGTTGATCGTCAGATAAAGATATGTCTCAGCACCCATCATTTCTGTAACCTCTACATATGCCGAAACTGTAGCGTCAGGATTCATTGAAATGAAAGCTTCCTCATCGTGGATCTCCTCAGGTCTGATACCGAGGACAACTTCCTTGCCGATGTACGGAGCGAGCTCTGCCTTATTAGCCTTGCCCTCCGGGATCTTGATAGCTTCCTTACCGAATACAGCCCAAAGTCCGTCTGACTTCTTTGTGAGTGTAGCGGGGAAGAAGTTCATCTGCGGTGAACCGATGAAGCCTGCAACGAACTGGTTTACCGGCTGGTTATAAAGGTTTGACGGAGTATCGATCTGCTGAACGATACCGTCCTTCATAACAACGATCCTTGTACCCATTGTCATAGCCTCTGTCTGGTCATGTGTAACGTAGATGAACGTTGTCTGAAGCTTGTTGTGGAGCTTCTTGATCTCGGTTCTCATCGCAACACGAAGCTTAGCATCGAGGTTTGAAAGCGGCTCATCCATAAGGAATACCTTAGGGCTACGAACGATAGCACGACCCATAGCAACACGCTGTCTCTGACCACCGGAGAGAGCCTTCGGCTTTCTGTCGAGAAGATGATCGATATCGAGGATCTTAGCAGCCTCGTTAACTCTCTTTCTGATCTCATCCTTCGGAGTCTTGCGGAGCTTAAGAGCAAATGCCATGTTCTCGAATACTGTCATGTGCGGATAAAGAGCATAGTTCTGGAAAACCATCGCTATATCTCTGTCCTTCGGTGCAACATCGTTCATCAGCTTTCCGCCGATCCAGAGCTCACCATCGGAGATCTCCTCGAGACCTGCGATCATTCTGAGCGTTGTTGACTTACCGCAGCCTGAAGGACCAACAAGGATTATAAACTCCTTATCAGCAATATCCATGCAGAAATCGGTAACTGCCGTAACATTGCCGGCATATCTCTTATAGATGTGCTTCAACTGTAAATCTGCCATAATCTGAATACCTCTCTTAATTATTATTTTATTGTTTTTCGGTCGAGTGGATGCTTGCATGCAAAAACCCACACCAACCTTACTTGGTATCTATATAATAACATATTTCCGACAAAAATGTTAGTCTTATATTTAACAAAATTAAAGTTATTTCTTTGTATAAACTCCACAAGTAAAAAAAATGCGGTATTTTTTGTGCTATTTGCATATGTAAGTTTTGCATATAAAAATAATGCCGGCTTTATGAAATACTCATAAAACCGGCATTTCTTACTCATCCTCAAGGAACAGATAAATGTATTTATAGCCGAGGTTGACTATATCCTTATATTCCTTATCGTTCAGCCTGCTGTGAAGATAATCCTTCAAGCCCGATTTGTCGTATCGATTTGCGTACTCGCGCAAGGCGTTGATATCAAGCTTGGACATTATTGAAACAAAGGTCGCAAACTCCGTAGCGGTCATGTTGTCCTTCAGCTTTTCGTAGGCTGCACGCTCATCTACAGGCTTTTCCGTTGCCGGGGTATCGCCTTCTTTTTCGGATATGATCTTTTTAGCATCTACGATATCCTCAGCCTTTGTCCGCTCCGAGTTACGCTCCGCGCTGTAGGTGCTGGCGGCTTTGCCGTTTGTCTCCCCGTCGTTGGTGTTGATTATCTCCACGCCGACCTTGTGTGAAGCATATTTTGCACTGAGAGATGAGGTCTCAACTTCATTATCGTCATATACATATTCGTCCTCGGATTCAAGCACTTC
>CAMNAT010000042.1 GCA_946531785.1 uncultured Oscillospiraceae bacterium | reverse complement strand
CGATACCGCTACCTTTCGCCTGTTCTTTGCCGCTGCGTCTATTATCTGCTGTACGCGGTGCACATTGGATGCAAAGGTAGCGACTATTATACGCTTTTTGCAGCCGCTGAATATCTTATCAAAGGTATCACCGACGGACTTCTCGCTCATAGCATAGCCCGGACGCTCAACATTGGTTGAATCTGACATGAGCGCGAGCACGCCCTCATTGCCCAGCTCGCCCATACGCGCAAGGTCTATCATTCCGCCCACTATCGGCGTTGTGTCTATCTTCCAGTCGCCGGTGTGCAGCACAGTTCCTACAGGTGTCTTTATCGCAAGCGCAACACTGTCGGCGATAGAGTGGTTTGTTGCGATAAATTCTACCGAAAAGATATCGCTGACCTTTACCGTATCGCCCGGGCGCACACGGTTAAGGCTGACACGCGAGAGCATATTATGCTCCCTCAGCTTATGCTCGACAAGTCCAAGCGTGAGCCGCGTTCCGTATACCGGAACATTGATCTCCTTCAAAAAGTACGGCAGACCGCCGATATGATCCTCATGTCCGTGCGTCAGAAAAATACCCTGTATCTTCTGGCTGTTCTTAACAAGATAGGTGATGTCATTGATGACCATGTCAACTCCGGGCATATCATCATCGGGGAATGCCATACCACAGTCAATGATAACTATCTCATTGCTGTACTCAAAGGCGGTCAGATTCTTTCCGATCTCATCAAGACCGCCTATGGGTATGATCCTCAGTTTTTTTGTTTTTGCCATTATTTCCTCCTTTTTTTATTCCTGTTCTGTCGGTCCTTCTGTTGCTTCTGTATCTTCTACGATCTCTTCCGTCGGTTCTTCCGTCGGATTTTCGGTCTCCGCGACTGAATATTCAAAATCGTAATTAAGAGCTTCATTTGTAAGTATGGCGTATTGCAGATTATAATAATTATCAAGCGCCGCTGTCTTCGGTAAATAATGCCATGTTCCGTCCGCCTCATACCAGCCGAGCGGATTGAGCTGACGAACTATGCTCTGAACATCATCAAGGTACATCTGCACACGGCTTTTCGGCAGCCCCGCAGCATCAAGCAGCTTTCCGCCCAAGAAGCACGGGCTTGTATGTATGTCATCTTCATTATCGATATCATAATTGGCCCAGATAATAAACGGCACGAAATATCTTCTCGAAAGCTCCTCCGAGGTGAGCTGCTCAAGCGGCTTGCCGTAAAGCTCCTCATAAAACTCGCGCTCTATTCCCGGCTGATGATCACCGAACAGAAGAATGATCGTCGGCTCGTCAAGCTTTTTCAGCTCGTCTATGAAATATCTTAATGCATCATCTGAGTTCTTCATAAGCGTCAGATACTGCTCTGTCTGCGGATATGAGCCGTTCATGCCGCTCAGTGTCACATCCTCCTTGAAGTACGGATACGGATACTGGTAGCCGCCGTGGTTCTGAATGGTAACATTGAATATAAATTGCCTCGTCTCGGGATCGTCGGAGCGCAGATAATTCAGTACAGTATCATAGTCGCTGATATCACTCAGATAATCGCGCAAATATGACTGATCGGAATTGTACTCTCCCATTTCCTCAGAGCCGATATATTCGTCAAATCCGAAATATTTATATACATTCTCCCTGTTCCAGCCGTTTTTCGGATATGGGTGAAATGCCGTTGTATGATAGCCCAACGCCTTCATATGCGACACCATAGAATACGGTACATCATCAAACATCATCTGCATATACGGCATAGCTCCGGGCGACAAAACTCCAACATTCATACCTGTAAGGAACTCATATTCGGAATTGCATGTTATACCTCCGAAGGGTGATACCATAAGCTGTCCCTTTTTAGTATTTCTGGATAACGTATTCGTGAACTGCAGATATGGGATATTTGTGTCAAACTCTCCTACCGCCGAAAGATCGGAAAAGCTTTCGTTCATTATAACTACCACATTGGGCTTGTCCGCCGGCACCGTCCTGTCCTGCTCATATGCGCTCAAAAGATAATTCAGATACTCAGTATCATATGTATCATGCTTTTGAAGCCCCATCTTCGTAGCGTTGGCATAGAAACCGAATGCGGAGCCGAAGTTCAGATTCGCATAATACTGATCGAATGCGGATATATCAAAATCATTCACATTTACCGAAAGTATAAACGCCGCGCAAGCCGCAGCTGTCACCGCGCCCGCAAGCCGCATCACAAGCGGTCTGAAACGGAACTTTTTTATCCTTATCGGGAACTTGCAAACGAGCATAGCAAGCGCAATGGTGACGATCGTAGCGGTGATGATCTGATATTTCAACATAAAGCTGTACTGCGCCGCAACATTCATCGCCGTTCCCACGCCGTAAATGTCTGTCGGCGAAAGCGCTGTGCCTCTGAAGCAATATATGATAAAGATCGCAACATTGAATATATATGAGACCACAAGCGCCGCAAGCGCCGATACGCGCATACTGCCTGATGCCACAAGCGCCAGTGCTGCGACAATAAGATAAAAGGCAGTGTTCACAATAAATATGTACGGTGTTGAAAGGAATCCGTCACAGAACAATATCGAAACTGCCATTGCCCCGACTATGGCAAACACATATGCCGTTATACTCACAGCGATGTACGTCTTTTTTCCAAGCTCGACCCTGACCGCGCCGAGCAGGAAGATAGGTATGCAGCATGCCAGCGCAATTATAAAATATAAGAGATCGAAGCTCTCTAATCTATCTACCGAGCCGAAAAGACCTGTGTTGAACAGCGTAAAGCTCCACAGTCCGAACGCAAGCAAAAACGCAAGCACGATCTTCCAAGTCGGATTCTTCTTTATCATTATTTTACCTCATTCATAATCATTATACCATATACAAAGTTATTATATCATAAACGGGCTTTCTTTTCAAGTTTATTTCATTCTTATATAAGTTTTTTACAAAAAAATCTAATTCTATTCCTGTTATGTTTGTATAAAGCAAATAAGCAGACGGTGATCCCATCTGCTTAAATGTTATATATGATTTATCATGCTTGCCAGGTATCCTGCACCGAAGCCGTTATCTATATTTACAACGCTCACACCGCTTGCACAGGAATTGAGCATAGACAAGAGCGCCGAAAGCCCGTTAAACGACGCGCCGTACCCGACGCTTGTAGGGACCGCTATAACCGGGCAATCCGCCATGCCGCCTATGACGCTTGCGAGCGCTCCCTCCATGCCGGCGATCGCGATTATAACACGCGCCCGCATTATATCCTCACTGTGCGCAAGCAGTCTGTGGATGCCCGCTACGCCCACATCATAAAGCCTTATGACATTGTTTCCCAACGCTTCAGCTGTCAGCGCAGCCTCCTCGGCAACGGGAATATCGCTTGTGCCGCCGGTGGCTATAACGATCTTATTATCATTATCCGGCTCGGGCAGCTCTCCGGCTATGCCGATATGAGCCTGCTCATAATACCTGAACATGTCAATCCCGGCAAGCATATCCGCCGCCTCGCGGCTCATTCGTGTTATAAGCACCGTTTTCTGCCCGCTATCAAGCAGTTTTTTAGTTATCTCCAGTATCTGCTCAGGTGTTTTCCCCGCGCCGTATATGACCTCTGCCACACCCTGTCGCAAGCCTCGGTGATGATCCAGCTTTGCAAAACCCATATCCTCAAACGGTGCTGTTTTCAGCTTTAAGAGCGCGTCATCAACGCTCACAGCTCCGCTTGCGACTGCTGAAAGCAGCTCCTTAATATCCTTCTTTTCCATTATATCCCCACATTCATATTACCTGTTTTGTAACCGCCAAGATCAAGTGAAGCATAGCTGAAGCCAAGCGACCTCATATAGCTGTTGACCCTTTCCGCCATACCCAGCAGCCTTTCAAATTCATCCGGCTTTATCTCTATCCGCGCCATATCGCCATGCATCCTCACACGAAACTGCGAAAAGCCTTCATCATATAAAAGCTGCTCCGCACGCTCGACCATAACGAGCTTTTCCTTTGTTATCCGCTCACCGTAAACAAATCGTGATGCCAGACACGCAAAGGACGGCTTATCCCATGTCTCTAGCGCAAGCTCCCTTGACAATGCTCTTATCTCAGCCTTTGTAAGTCCCGCATATTTTAACGGGCTCTTTATATCAAGCTCGTCAACAGCCTTCATACCCGGGCGGTAATCACTGTCATCATCGACATTAGATCCCTCGCAAACATATGCTATACCGCGCTCTGAAGCCGTTTTCTTTATATCCTTGAAAAGCGCTCTTTTGCACAGATAGCAGCGATTTTTTGGATTCTCGGCAAATCCGTCGATACCGAGCACATCACTTTTTATTATGATCTGCTCTATCCCCTCTTTTTTGCAGAACCCGTCCGCATCACTGCGCTCGCGCTCCGGAAACACATCCGTCTGCTCTGTTATTGCTATAGCTTTGTTTCCGAGAACATCATGAGCGGTCTTCAATAAAAATGTCGAATCCACTCCGCCAGAGAAAGCGACCGCGACAGAGTCGAGTGAGGCGATATACTCCTTCAGCCTTTTATATTTTTCATTCACTTTATCATCCCCTATACTGCTATTATACATTTATCCTGAATAATTGTCAAATATTTTTTGGAAATCCTCTTGACAACGCGAGAACATCATGCTATAATACGAGTTAGCCGAGGTTAACGAACATAAACTTTAGCTTAGGAGGTGGTCTGATGGCAACAGCTATCGTATGCATAATTCTTGCGGTAATCGTTTTCTTTGCTGTCCGATCAATTATTAAGAGAAGAAAAAGCGGAGGCTGCGGATGCGGCTGCTCAGGCTGCAGCGGCTGCCCGGGCTGCGGAGTCAGCAGTACAAAGCCGTCAGATGGGGGCAAAACAGCTTAATGCCTTTATTTGCATGGCTTTTTACTTTGCCTTTGAGTTAGTTTTAGTTAATCTTTATAAATACAAGGTATTTAAAATAAGCAGGGGGTGATATGGATGCCGTTATCATTATCAGGTCCGGGCGAGACCAGAACAATAATAAGGATAAAGGGTAAGGATGAGCAGCGAAGATATATCGAAAGCCTGGGCTTTGTTGAAGGCGCCGAGGTCACCGTCATATCAGAGCTTGGCGGCAATCTGATAGTAAGCGTCAAGGAGTCGCGCATAGCGCTGGATCGTTCCCTTGCAAACAGGATCATCGTACAATAAAGAGAGGAGAATATATATATGACACTAAATGAAGTATCAGTCGGCAGCACCGTTACGGTAGTAAAGCTCACCGGAGAGGGTGCCGTAAAGCGTCGCATCATGGATATGGGCATAACAAAGGGCGTCAAGGTCTCGATCCGTAAGCTTGCGCCGCTCGGTGATCCGATAGAGATCACAGTGCGCGGCTATGAGCTGTCACTCAGGCAGGCTGACGCCAGAATGATCGAAGTAAAATAACGGAAAGGAAAAAGAAAAATGGCAATAAAGATCGCACTTGCCGGAAACCCGAATGCCGGCAAAACAACATTGTTCAATGCGCTCACCGGATCAAACCAGTTTGTCGGAAACTGGCCGGGCGTTACGGTGGAAAAGAAGGAGGGTAAGCTCAAAGGGCACAAGGATGTTACCATAACAGACCTTCCGGGTATCTATTCCCTTTCCCCCTACACTCTTGAGGAAGTCGTTGCAAGAAACTATCTCCTTAACGAGAGTCCGGACGCGATATTAAATATCATCGACGGAAGCAACCTTGAAAGAAACCTCTATCTTACAACTCAGCTTACAGAGCTTGGAATTCCGGTCATCATGGCAGTAAACATGATGGATGTCGTTTCAAAGCACGGTGATAAGATAGACTTTGAAAAGCTCGGCAAAGCTCTTGGCTGTGTCGCGGCACCTATATCCGCGCTCAAGGGCACAGGAATAAAGGAGGTCGCCGAAAAGGCGGTAAAGGCAGCGCAGCAAAAGAAAGCGACCGCACCGGTACACACCTTCAGCAACGAGGCTGAAAAGTATATCGACGAGATCGCAGCAAAGCTCGATGTTCCTGAGGAGCAGAAGCGCTTCTACGCTATCAAGCTCTTTGAGCGCGATGATAAAATAGGTTCAGCACTCAAAAATGCACCGGATGTTGAGGATATAATCAAGAAAGCCGAGGCTGAATTCGACGATGATCCTGAAAGCATCATCACAAATGAAAGATATACATATATAACATCGATCATCGGAAGCTGCTACAAAAAAGCAGGAAAGCAGAAGCTGACGATATCCGACAAAATAGACAAGATCGTTACTAACCGTATTCTTGCCCTGCCGATATTTGCGGCTATAATGTTCATAGTTTACTATATTTCGGTAACGACTATCGGTACATTCGCAACAGACTGGGCAAATGACGGGCTCTTCGGAGACGGCTATCATCTTTTCGGTATCGGCTCCGCAGAGTATTCACAGGCAGTAGATGACCATGCGGCAAAGGAGCTCTGGAACACCGATCTCAAGGCCGACCTCACAGAAACCATCGAGGCTGCTGCAAAGAACGGCGCAAAGGGCACGGATGATCTTCTCGCCGCTATCAAGGACGAGGATTATGGCGCATTCGAGGAAGCATACGAAAGCTACTCCGACTCCGTAAAGGAGCATCTCGGCATAGTCGAAGAGGAAGCCGACGAGCCGGAAGAAGCAGACGAAACTGAGCAAGGCGCAGAAAACGAAGGCGCTGCCGAGGCAAAAGACTCCGGCAGTGAAGACAAGACTGCTGCCGAAGATCAGGCATCGGACGAAAAAGACAAGGCTGCTGCCGAGGATAGCGAGCCCGAAAACAAGCACGCTGCAACACTCGCGGCAGTTGAAGAAGTTATGGATAAGGATCCCGATCCGGCAGAATACGGAGTATGGATCCCGGGTGTGCCGGTCGTAGTTGAGAACTTCCTTGACAGCATAGGCACAGCTGAATGGCTGAAGAGCCTCATTCTTGACGGTATCGTTGCCGGTGTTGGCGCAGTCCTCGGCTTCGTTCCGCAGATGCTTGTTCTGTTCATACTGCTCGCATTCCTTGAGTCCTGCGGCTACATGGCGCGTGTAGCGTTCATAATGGACAGAGTATTCAGAAGATTCGGTCTTTCAGGTAAATCGTTCATCCCCTACCTCATAGGCACAGGCTGCGGTGTTCCGGCTGTAATGGCATCGCGTACTATTGAAAACGAAAGAGACCGCCGCATGACGATAATGACAACGACCTTCATGCCCTGCGGCGCAAAGCTGCCGATAATCGCACTCATTGCGACTGCAGTATTCGGCGGCGCGGCATGGGTAGGTCCGAGCGCATACTTTGTAGGTATCGCGGCTATAATCTGCTCGGGTATCATTCTTAAAAAGACAAAGATGTTCGCAGGCGATCCCGCTCCGTTCGTTATGGAGCTTCCGCCCTATCATATGCCGACTGTAGGAAACGTTCTCCGCAGCATGTGGGAGCGCGGCTGGTCATTCATCAAGAAGGCGGGCACGATCATACTGCTCTCATCAATAATCATATGGGCAGGCTCACGCTTCGGCAACACCGGCAACGGCTTCGGCTTCAGCACTGAAATGGAGCTTGAGGACAGCGTTCTCGGCATGGTAGGCGGAGCGATAATGTGGATATTCACACCGCTCGGCTTTGACAACATAAAGGCTACTATCGCAACTCTCATGGGTCTCGTTGCAAAGGAAGAGGTCGTAGGCGTATTCGGAGTACTTGATTTCGAGGGAATGACACAGCTTGCAGCATACTCCTTCCTGCTGTTCAACCTGCTCTGCGCACCTTGCTTCGCTGCAATAGGCGCGATAAGACGAGAGATGAACAATGCAAAATGGACATGGTTCGCAATAGGCTATCAGTGCGTATTCGCATACATCGTTGCACTCTGTGTATTCCAGTTCGGAACACTGTTTACAGGCGGCGGCTTCGGCATATTTACAATAGTTGCAATACTTCTCGTTGCTCTATTCATCTACCTGCTGTGCCGTCCATATAAGGAAAGCACAAAGCTTGATCTGAAAGTAAGATAAGGATATAATAAAAATGATCCATCGCGGTTCTGCCGCGATGGATCATTTGCTGTTTATTCAAATAATAATTTTGAAATATCCTGCTTTGTTACATTCCCGCTGAGCGAGCTTTCCGCCTTAGCAAGATTAGTGCCGCTTTCTGTACCGCCGCCTGTACCGGATATACCAGCGCAGCTTATTTCATCAAACCAAGCTATGCTTATTTGGGGTTCTTTAAACATTTTTTTCATTACACCTTTCCTCCTTATTCCGTCTTCAACTCAACCGACTTTACCGCATCAAGCATATCAACGTTGCCATAAAGTATAAGCCCGAAGCTGACGCTGCCGCTGCCGCTTATAGCCGGTGTGTCTGTAAGTGATATTTCCGCCGTCTTGTCCTCGTTATTTGTTACTACCCATTTCAGATTCTTTACAAAATACTCTGAATAGTCGATATCAGCAGCATAGGTATCTGCCGCATCGCCTTCAAGGTCTCTGTATTGCTTTTTGCTTGAAGCAATATCGCCGGATGCTTCGTACTCATACTTTACAGGCGCAGCGGTATCGTAGGATACCTTCACATCCGTAAGTGCATATATTACATTGCTGTTGTTATAAACCACAAGCTTGAGATCACCTTTATTTTTTACAGTAAGGGGACTGAATGTATATTCCGTAGCCGCTGTACCGTTTGACCTCTCGGTTATCGCGCCATTTACATAGTCTAACTCGATATTAACGGTATAGTCAACACCGCCGGAGACATTTTCGAATTTGCCGGCTGCGTTCAGTATCTGCTTGTTTTCGATATTTGAAGTACCCTCAAAATCAGCCATTTCTCCGCTTATCATATCCAGCTGGTTCCACCATGAATTGATCCTTGTTCTGACATATCTGTTTGTATCAGCCTCAGCCATATATGTATCTGACGGAGTGCCGGAATAAAGGTCTATCGCCGCGTTTGCGTATGATGTATTATTGGGGTTCAGCGCGCTTTGGTCTACATGCAGCTTATAGCTTACAGTCACCTTTGTTGCCTTTTCCATGCCCGGAGCCGCAAGATCAATTATCTGTGACATCAGCGTGGTATCAACGCTATTTGCCTTTGTTATAATTACATTGCTTGTTGATGACAGAGCAACAGCATAGTTTACGCTACCGTTTTCAGGTACTGTAACAGTTGCCTCACCATTTGCCTGCATACCGTCCGGCGCTGTCATGAGAACTTTATATGTCCCCGCCGGAACATATGGAATGTCACATGCTGCCGATGTGCTTTTTGCCGGAAGGGTGATTACAGCAGTTTTTAATACCGCGCTGCCGTTCATAAGCTTTACATTTACATTCTTGTTCTCGCCGTATATCTGATCTGTCGCAATCTTTGCTGTAACTGTGCCTAGTCCGTCTGTTGAGGTCATTGCGGCTATCGTTACCGGTACTGAAAGTGTAACGCCCTGCTCTGTGCCCGTCTTTCTGACATACGCCTGTACGCTTGATGTTATCGCTGCCTCGCCCGGTGCCGGACGCGCTGCGGTTATGCTTATTCCGTCAGAGTTCACATTCACGAAATCAGCCGCGTTCGTTTCCCAATGGATGTCATAACCCGGAAGACTCGGGAGCGGTGTCACCGCGCTGTCGCCGCCAGCGCTTACTGATAAGCCGCTTGCCTCTGTTTGTATAGCGTCATATGTTGACTTCATCCCCGAAGGATCCCAGCCGTCACTGCCCGCTATCTGCGTATACGGGTTGAACCGGAGCATTGTCCACTCATTAAGCGCATAGCCATGCTTCCATGATGAGGTGTCTATATCAGTGCCGTCTGCCGTCTTATGACCATATTCTCCGAAGCGCGCCTTTTCCGGCACCGAACCTGACATCCCTGACCAGTTCTCGCCCATGAGCGCACCGTTTCTTACGCTTTTGTTTACCTTTGTGTTTATAAACACAGCCTCACCGTTCTGATTCCATGGTCTGCCAAGCGAGCCGCCGGTTGACCACGCGTTGCCGGTTATCTCACAGTTGTAGAACACATATCCGTTGCCGGAGGACATATTGGGCACCGCGATATAGCCCATATCCGTGTCCTTCTCACCCTGAGCCGCCGTAAGTATCGGTCCTGAATTCCATCGAAGCTCGCAATCATTGAACACTGCCGCCGAGGAGCCGCAGATATAATCGACCGTGCCGGCTATAAGACATCTGTCAAAATATTCTCTGCCGTACATGATACCGATAGTATCCTGTGTTGAAACGATAGTGCAGCCCCTGAACTGCGCCCTGTCGCCTGTTATATACATAGCCGCCGCTCTTTCGCGGAAGCTGCTGTTAAACCCGCTTATCTTATCACACTCTGAGAGGCTTGTGCGCGACTGCAGCCACTGGTTTATATATTCCGCAGAACAGCCCGCAGCCTGCAAAGCCTTTATCGCTGCCGCCCTCTGGAATGCACCGTCACCATCGCCGCCGGCGTTATCTCCCTGCTCCTCTGCTGTTAAATATCTGTTGAATGAGTTTTCAAGATAAATATTTTCAAGCACAAAATCGCTTGCTTCAACCTGCAGGGTCGCGCCCCAGTTGCTTACGCCGCTTGATTCGGTCTTTGCCGCTGCCGCCGCTGCGTCATATCTGCCGCCGACCGAAGAATAATATTTCTGCCCCGTTCCGTAATACCATGTCATAAGAACTGTGCCGGATGCGCCCGGTGTCTTTCTTATTGTTACATACGGCTTTTTAACGATCACCTGCTCGCGGTAATTACCGGGATCTACATTTATAATTACGCGCTCGCTCTCGTTTGACGGCGTTCCTGCCGCGGCAAGAGCCGCATTAATTGTTTTATATGTCTTATCCGCCCCTACTTCAAGAACAGTGCCTGTGGCGGAGAGGGTTTCCACCTCTCCCGCCGCACTAAAGG
>CAMNAT010000041.1 GCA_946531785.1 uncultured Oscillospiraceae bacterium | reverse complement strand
ACCATTCTTCACCCATATACTCTGTTTGCAACCCGCCGCGCGCGTGCATAAAAAAGCCTCCAATTCCCGCCTTATGCATCATATGCACTTGCTCTGCTGTTTCTGCAAGCCCCAGTCTTTCGTTCCAGCTCCAAAATGGGATAGGTCTGTGAACAGCCGGTATTTGTTTTGCTGATTCTTTGGTTTTTATTACACACTTGTCCATTATGCTTGCCCCTACTCTGTAAAAACCCTTTTCACCGTCTCAAGATAGCCATACCCATTAACATTATCCGGCTGAAGATAGCTCGTTTCTGTCCACTCATTCCAACTGTTAATCGTTATAAGCGACACATTCTGTTTATCTGCAAAAGACTTAGCGGATCTAAGTGCTTTTTCTATCTCCTTTGGGGTGTTATTCTTCACAATACCTGGTCTGAACCCCTTAAATCTCGGATTGTTATCCCATCCTATTGAAACATGCGGATAATATGTGATACTGTATTTCTGCTCTACTCGTTCCCATTCCCGCTCCACATCCTTAATTATTGCGCAATAATCTCTGTCTATATCAGTGAAATGAACATACTGATAATGTGTTATTGATAAGAAGCCCAATCTGCATATCAGCTCGTCATTGATTTCCGTATGCTCTCTATCCACGCCTGAAACATTTGCAACAAGTTTATCCATACATATGTATTGAAAATGAACTCCGGCAAGTCCGGCAGCCTTCGCCTCTTCATCAAGCCAGCGCATAGCCTTCGCAGCATTATCCACACTTCCCATGCCGGATATGAAGTTATAGAGATCATAAATACTGATTACCGGTTTACCGGATATTTTATAATAGTTTTCTCTTAAAAAGTATTTTTCTATCCAGCGCCTGCCGATCGTTTTGAACTCATTAAGATCAACAGCTCCTGTCCAAATAAGCGAATTGTTTGAATCCGAGTTGCGTATATCCCATGTATGATTCACATCATGATTTGCCCACATAATATAAAACTGCATATCTTTACAATTCGATGCCTTTAAAAAACCGTCATTCAGACAATTTTCCAAAAACGGTCTCTTATCATACCAGTACCAATCATAGATGAACACATTAACTCCATGATCCAATGCAGCCTTGATCTGCATCTCCATAACATATGGATCAGCCTCATTTACATAACCCCAAAGCGGCTTTCTGTTCCAGAAATAATCAGGTGCCTTAGGTGCGGAATTTTTCACTGTCTGCCATTCGCCTATCTCTTCCTCCCAAAAAATCCTTGCCCTGGGCTCATCACCTGTATACGCGGGCCATACATACGCAGCTACATCATACTTCTTCATAAGCATTTACTGTCCTTTCTCTTTGTTTTGATCCATGCCTCCATTTCCGACCCTGTGCCCCATGTCTTTCCTGCCGAAGCATAATCTGTCATTATCATGCGTTGTTTGCCGGCACCGACTTCAAATATATGCATATCCTCGGTTGCGTGCATGCCTATAGATTTTATAGAAACATTATCATCGCATACCGCTATTTCCCCTCCTACTTCCGAAATACGGGCATCAAGAGCAAGAAGCAGGGGACCATACATAAATGCCGCATGATCTTCACTGCTTTTATCATCTGTATTCGCTCCCCCATGCATCACCCTCGGGTTCATATCAAGTTCTATATTTATCTTGTCCTTGTCACACCAATCGCAGGATATCACAGCATACCCGTTATCCATTTCATAGCTGACACATCGGTCATTTATAGTGACTGAAAACCGGTTTGAGAAATATGGTCGCCGCAGCCTTATCTCCTTACGCATATTGCCTTTGATGCAGATTTCCACTTTTGTTCCAAAAGGATAGTCTGATCTGATATGCATTTCAAAGTCGCCCGATCTGTATACTCCAGTCATGTAAAAATTAAACACAAAACCATTCTCAGCTTCCATTACCGCTATGTTCGGCACCAAGGCAGTACCCGCTGCGCCGATAGCAATGCAGCATCCGCAGAAGGCGCTGTTATCGCGCATAGGTCTGAATCCTCCTACAGCACGCCCCCTTGTGCCCTTTATCAGCGGACTGTAGCTGTCAAACATCTGAGGACCATATTTTTTTATATGGACATCATACACATCCCTGAACCATTTCATATCAAAAACAGTATCATTATTGTTTACGCTGCCAAGGGTATTGACTGCACCATACAGCGCGTTATATGCCGACCTCTCTATCTCGTCGGCATACATACTATTCCCCGTAAGACAGAGCAGTTTATAACATAGCTTCATCCAAGTGACAGTTACACATGTCTCCTGCATAAGTCCATCATATTTGCTGAAGGTCTGCATCAGCCGCGAACCATTAAAGCACTCATGTTCACAGCCCGCGCCGCCCGCCGCTGTTATTTCAGTGTCGATCACAGCTTTTACAAAATTCTCTGACGCAATCCTCCATTTTTCTTCTCCCGTGACTTTGTAATACTCTATCAGCCCCTCAAAGCATGACATAAGCTCATACGCCTTGCGCACAGGATATTCACCCGGCATTATTTTGTTTTCATATGCCGTCTCAAAAACATTGAATTCCTTTGCGCCGCCGCTATCTACTATGTATCCAGCAAAATCGAGATATGTCATTTCTCCCGTCAGGTTATACAACATAACGACAGGCTCTAAAATTGAGGCTGAATTCACCCCCTGCCATACAGGCGAAGTATCATATATTTCAAGCTTGCCCTTGCCTATATATAAGATAATATAATCAAGATGACCTTTCATGGAACTTAGAATACATTTTTTAAGTCCTTCATCCTTGCATATCTCAAAAAAGCTCAAAAAGCCTAAAAGCACATATTTTCTTGTCCACACATCCCATCCGTTAAACTCGTTAACTATACTGTAAGTGGAAAATCTGCCGTGAACATCCGCATTTTCAAGCATATCACGAACAGAGTTCTCAAGCAGATCATACAACTCCGCATCTCTTGTATAAATATATGTCATACATGCACCGCGCATAAGCTTGCCCCAGAACTCGCCACGCCAGCCCATGTCATGCGCGTCGGCAGCCCCGACAAACTGATCTGTGAGCATTGTCCAAAGCAGTCTATCCTTCAGTTGTCCGCTTTGGACAAGCCTCGCCATTCGGTCAGCTATCCCGCAGTATGAATATGTTCCCGCTCGGTTCATCTTCAGCTTGTCCATGTTAATCCCTCATTCTATTATTTATAAATAACTATATCTCTTACCGCGCCATAGCGTGTTGTCAGGAATATACCTGAGTATCCTGTCTTATCGTCAACATATTTTGTCATATCGAGAGCCGAGCCTATATTGACCTTATCTCCATCAACTACGCAGGTAAACACGCCCGAATCTATCCGGTAATACTCAAAATTCGGAGCATCCGTATCTATACCATTGACATCGCCTCTGGAAATACATAGCAAACCGTTATCATAATCATATACGCTTCCGCTTACAATACGGAAAACCGCGCCGCCTGCATCGCTCGTGTTTTGATATCCACTGTTCCCACTGTATTTCAGCGCAACATCTCCATTCTCCTTAAGGTCGCCTATCATATCGAGCGCTGATACCTCATAACGCCGATCAATTGCAAATCTGACAAGGTCACCCTTACTTAGATTATATTCGGCAATATCCAGATCAGGACTTATGTTATATGCAACCAGCTTACCCGAAGTGATAAATGTGACCCTCTTTCTTTCCTCTCCGTCATCATTTATCACCTGCTTGATATCAGTGACGACCGATATCCTGGTCTCTTTGCCGATAGTTCCGCCCGAACCTGCGCCATAGACCACCATTGCCTCAGCATTTCCAAGCCTCGATGTTGTCATATAGCCTACAGTTCCGTTTTTTGCGCGGTCATCATTTGACAGGTATGAGATCCCTCCTGTCCAATAATAGTCATCCGTTGCGCTTTGCGGGTTATCCGCAACAAAGAACACCTTAGTAAATTCATCCACCGGGCAGCTTACTCCGAATACTGTTGTAGCAGATTTATAGTATTCTGCCGGCTCTGATCTATAAGATATTTTAAAAGCATTAAGGTTTAGATCCTCTATAGAGCCGTTATATGTGTCACGGTTTGCGGCAGTATTTATTTCAGACACTTTGTTTTCGTTATTGAGCCTGTATGTAATAAGCTGAGATATGCCATTATCCCCTCTCAGTCCGTCTTCAAGTGACTGTGACGAGATCTTGCTGCCATTAACTCTGATGTTTGTGCTGCATTCAAGCTTCTCGATCTCGCCATTCTCGACAAGCATTTTGATCCATTTTCCCTCGCCTGACTCATCATCATAAGCAGATATGAGATAACCGAACGCTTTGCCGCCCGATGATTTTTCGATCCTCGCCACCTCACCGAAAGCATCAAGATACAGCTTATATTGAGCAGAGCTCATGTCACCTATATCGCTTTTCCAATTATCATACAAGCCGTTAACATAGTATGTTTGTCCGTTTGCAATAATATAGTCATCGGAAACATTCTGAATTTTGACATTTTCGACTGTGTCTGTGGAATATACCGCCCTTAATATATCCTTGTTCTTGCTATAAAACAGACTGAGTACCGAATCATCCGGTATGCTGTCCGCATCATTGTTGAACTTATCATATATAAACAAGCCGTTATCAGCAAAATTATCCAGTTCAAGCTTAACATCGCCCTTAAAGTATATAGACTCGTCAGTTGAAGCTGTAACTATCCTGTCTATATAGCTTTCGACCTTCACACAGTCAACTCCGGAGCCATTATCAATATGGGTGATTCGCCCGGCAGTGGGAGAAAGCATTGCAAGCTCATAATCAGGACACGCTACGCCGTTATATATCACATCTATATTGCTTTTAATGATTAAATTTTTACTTTTATTATCCTTGTAGTATGCAAGAGTTCGACCGTCAAATGATACTATATCTCTTGCAAGAATACTTGTTACAATGTTTACACTTGTCGGAACAGCACAGATAAGCACATCATTATCCTCGTCATTTCTGTGCCAGCCCTCCTCTATATAATAATAATCGACCTGCATCCCAAGCATATCATCTATATCACCTGCCTTATTTATAAGGCTCCGGTTCGAGATAACGGCTTTGTCCTTATATGCAGTTCCAGTGCCGTCAATGGTAGTAATGCTGTTGCTCCGCATAATTCCCTTGTCCTTCTGTACACCAAAGTTTACCGAGAGATAGTCATCCTTTAATTCATACGAATGCGACACGGAGTTGTAATCCACGATCACACATTTGCTTCTGAGAGCCTTATAAAATCCGGATATCAGATCTTTATATGTAACGCCGCTATCATTAAGTCCGTATATACCCAAAGACGCCGCGTGCTCCTCGATCGGTCCGGGAACAGATCCGTAACCCAAAGCTTTAGCTACAGCTACGGCAGCCTCCCTGCCTGTTATTATGCGGTCCGGAAAGAATTTTGTTCCGCTGTCGTTTAATATATTTTTAGACCTCAGACAGTAAATAGCATCAGCGTGTTCTGTATACTTGGTAACATCCTCATATGAACCGTCAAATACGCTTGACAGTTCATCACTACCCATAAATCGAACCAAATATTTTGCAAATTCCCCTCTCGGAACAAGCTCACCGCTGTCCGGAAGCTCATCAGTAATGATCCCCAGACCTCTTAAGAGACCTGTCTCAATTGCCGGATATTGATTTTGCGATGTCGGCGCACTCTCGCTGCCGCTTGAATAGCCATCGTTTTTCGCCTTATCATACGCATATATCAGCTTAGCTGCCTGAGCTCTTGTTAGAGAGCCCAGCGGGACAAAGCTGCCATCAGGATTTCCATCTATTATGCCCGCATATGACAGCGTTTTTATTGCCGATTCAGCATAATCAGAAATTTGCGATACATCGCTGAATGTCAGTTCAAATTCTTTGATCTCCGGAATATCACCAATATTATACAGCATCAGTGACGCATCCTGTCGTGTTATTATTCTACCTGTCCCGAATTCGGTATCGGTTATTCCGGAAATTATCCCTTCTTTTTTTGCCGCAGCTATATATCCGTAAAACCAATCATTTTTTCGCACATCTATAAAATCACATTCAGCATCAACGTCAAGGCCAAGATACCTGACTATTACCGTAGTAAACTCCTCACGGGTTATTTCATCATTCGGCCGGAAGAGCCCGTCATCATATCCGTTCAGAATACCATTTTTATAAAGATAATAGACCGATTCCTCAGCCCATGCCGCATCCGCCATATCGCTGAATTCAAAATCCGCCGCAGTGGCAGCCGGCGTTGCCGATGCAGGCTCATGCTGCGGTGTTGGAGCTGATGTTGGCTTGGTCTCAGCAACCGGAATGGAGTATGAGCCGCCTCCTGACCCTGATGAATTGTATTTTTCACCGTTTTGTGACGCTTTTTTTACAAGGCTATAAAACTCAGCCTTGAAGCCCTCTAAAGTCCATTGCTTGCCGCACAGTCCTTTGGCGACAGAGCTTGGCTTACCAAGCTTGTTATACTCAGTTATATTTAAGTCAAGCAGCTCATAGTACTGCTCTATCATGTTTTTTACATCTATATACTTATTTGTATCTGCCGTCATTTTGAGTATCGCCGCGACATAAAGCTCATGCGAAAAAGTCTCCGGCACAAATGCCCCTGAAGATAACACATTCTCAAGCACCGTCTCTTTAGCATCATCACTCAAGCCGCTCCATACCGTATATGCAGCGTCATCCGGAGATAAAAGCAGCTCCTCATAATTCCCGAACACCGCAAGCGCGTCAGCTGAGTCTTTTATCGTGCATATAAGGCTCAGCGCTTTAATGTCCTCTACCAATTTTTCGACAGTCCTGTAGCTTCCGTTTTTTTCAACGCAGGCTACAAGCTCCTCTGCTATAAAGCTTTTATCAGAGATCGCGTCATACAGATCAAGACCTATCGATAACACATCCGCATATTTCGTAAACGCCGCTTCGATCGTTGTTTTATCCTTTGAGTTTACGACATCAAGAAGCTCAGTTATATCCGATGATGCTCTCACTGCCACATCCGATGAAAACTTCTCCTGCATAGTTTGCAGCGATATATTATATATACCGCTGACAGATGACGGAGCATACTCAAAGCCGAAATACCCCCTCTCATCCGTCCTTGTTACTCCGATATAATCTATTTCGCCCGACGGATCGGTGACATATACGGACATCAATTCGCCGCCGACCCCGGTCTCGGTCTTGCCTGAAGCATAAAGCGTCTGACCCTGGCTGTCAAATCCTGCTGAGAACTTATCGTCTGTCTTACCTGTTCCCTCAACAAATACGGAGCTGTCTATAGGTCTGTGGTCACTTGTAAGCACCAGAACACAATCAACACCAACAGATATCTCTTCCTCCGGCTGTATTTCAACATCAAGCACTGTTTTATCCTTCATCCTGCCGTTTTCGTACTCAGGAAGCACAATAGCAATATCCTCCGACTCACTTAATGAGGTATTGACCACATTATCTCTCTCAAGAACAACCGACGAATCCTTTGTTTTAAAATGGAACTCTGTATTTTTAAGCGCATTCCCATTCATGTCTCGTACACCGCTCATATCAAAGGCATATTCGGTGTTCTTTTTAAGCGGTGACGAAAGAGTTATGCGGAATTTATTGGTGTCTATCTCTTCAATATCCTTTACTGTTACCGAGTCTGCAAGCATAGTTCCCGCCGACAAGGTATCTATATCTATTTCATCCGAAAAGGTCATCGTGATCTCCGGAATGACCGATACATCATTGCGGTTTTCAATATTGACCACAGATCTTACAAGTGTATAGCCATATGCCTCTATATCATCCACATAAAGATTATTTCCGGATGTTGATTTGAAGCCGATTCGCATTTTGCTTTCATCTGCGGTCTCGTATGATATTGTATTATATGTGCCGTTTACTTTATATGTAACATCATAATAATATTTATCGTCCCTCTCTGTTTTTACTGTCTCCACCTCAACATCATAAAGCTTCTTTGATGTAAAGGCGCTGAGTCCTTTTTCCGTAACTCCGTTTTCCCTGTGCCGCACAAGATTATATGCAAAATCAAGTATGTAGTCATTAACCATGACCCCGGAGCTGTTCGTATGACTGAAAACAAGGCTGCTCCCGCTGCCCCAGTTTATCTGTTTTGCCGAATCCGCGCCAATCTTAAACCTGATAACATTCAGCTCATTATCAAACAGCCCGGTATTTGTGTATATAATATTATCCGTGCCGCTTGCGGAGGTTATCCGCATCACCTGACTGCCACTCACCTCGTCAAGCTCCGGAGCGAACTTTGTATACTCCTTTATGATGGTTTTATCGGTCATTATCTCATCGCCGGATGTGTAATCTTCAAAATCCTCTGTATATACTCCTTCTGCCTCGCATACTTGTGCAATTACGCTTATATTCGACATAATTATTAAAGCTACTACAGCAGCAAAAATTCTTTTATACATAATTTTATCCGTTAAATCCTTTCGTAAAGCTTATGACCGGCTCATACGGTTTCATGCTTTTATCCCATGTGAATATACTTACGGTATCATTTTCCTTCACATTGAAATCCGCCTTTACATTGCCAACAGCGTCCTTGAAATACTTTATTTCTTTAAGAACCGAATTCTCATCAAAACACGCAACATATATATTCGCAGTTTTATTGATCCGTATTGCTATCTCCGCTTTTCCTTCCGATATGGTGTATGTTCTTTTTCCGTCAATATAAAGCTCAGCAAAAACATCTTTATACTCAGTATCAAAATCAGCCGCTGCAATCAGCTCATCTATCGAACACAGCTCATCTTTTGCCGGCATATTTACCGTGTCTCCCGCCATATATGGTATAAATGTTACCCTTTGTCTGAGATCTGTAACGCCATTGTTTGCAACACAAATACGCATATATCCGTTATTTGAAGCTTGTCCTGCCGGCTTAGGAGATGTGCTGAGAGGTTTTGCGGCGGACACTGAAAAGCCTGCCGCCTCATTATTACTCTCCAAAACCATAAGAAGCCGTTTATTGCCCGAGGACAGTGTGATCGCCTTTTTATCCAAAGAAAGGCTTACCATCTTATCAGTCTGTAAAAACCAATACACATCCGCAGGAGCTTTTGCCTCAACTTCATCCTGAACCATAAACCTTGAATTATTCTCAAATAAAGAAATCGCCCGTCTGACCTTTTCCGCACTGCCGGCATAAGCCGCGCTGAGATCCGCTGCCGCAAGCATACCATATTCCCCGAAAACATGATCGGTTATCGGTGAGTAAGCTCCAACCACCTGATCAGCGCCCGTTCCGGGACCGATCACAAGCGTCGAGTGTCCCTCCGCTCTTTTACGATAATAGTTTATCCTCTTTTGCCAGTCAAAATAACCGTCAAGCGTATACAGATCACTCCCGTAATCCGTTACCCACCGTTCGCCGAGAGCGTCTATTATAAATGTTCCTGCATCAAGGTCGCCATGCGCAACGCCTGTTTGTCCCGCTTTCATGGCAATATAGTTTTCCTGCTCAAAATCAAAGGAGCTCCGCGCGGCAACCACACTCACCGAATCAAAGCATACGCTTTTCGGTTCCGATATGTTTTCTGCTCTGATATCGGAATCAAAATAAATGACATCGTCCAAGCTTGGCTTTATACCAAAGCTGCTCATTAGCTTTAATTGAAGCTCATTCATATTCGTGTTTCTGAAATGGCCGGCAAGCCAGAACAGCTCAGGCGCCGTTATCGCATTCTCCGCACAGTCGCCATAATTGAATACGCCTTCTGTGCCTGTGTGTGCGCTAAGATAATTCGCGGCATTTTTTAGTCCGCTTGACTCGGTATAACCAAATGAATCGCCAAGCGTATTTTCCATACTTGATAGCATATAGACCAAATACTGCGTTCCATAATGCCAATACCCTATGCCTTCAAGCCATGCTCCGTCATCGCCATAAAGCGTCATAGGCTTTTCAAGCCCGTACATCGCATCCTCAAGTATATCCGCGCAATAGTCAGCATTCGCGTCGTCCATGATCGCCATGGCTCCTACAGCGACACCTCCATTGCAGACAAGCCCCCAGTTGCTTTCATCATTCTTCCAACCCGTCCTGTTATGATAAGCGCCGTATACATTGCTGTCATAAAAAGCGGTACCATCATATGCTTCCTTCGCAGCGTCAAGTCCAAGCATCCTGATCGCTGTTTTTATGACCTCGCGCTGATCTTCTTCCCAGTAATCATAGAGCCAGTCATAGCATATCGCAAACGCAAATGTCATCTCAGCCGTATCAAGAAAATGAGCGGGATGCCAATCCTGAAATCCTGCCGCAGCAGAAAGCTCTTTCCATGCGCGATCAATATACTTGTCGTTGCCCTCAACAAGATAAACAAAGGCGGGATACACGGAGTTTGCATATACATCTCTTGAAACATATAATAGTCTCTCGCCGTCACGCAGTTCATATTTGCTTATGGGCGCTTCAAGTGCCGCGTCAGCCTTTGTCTTTATAGCTCTGTACCATTCCCCAAACCGTTCATCATCCGCAATAAGACGCCGTATTCTGTTCAGCCTTGCGTAGTTCATCAGAATTCTCGGTCTCGTTGATCCCTGCTGAGCAAATGCCTGCTTTATTTCCGTCTCAGTGAGCGCATTGGAATATGTTTCCGAATAGCTGATATTTTTAAGATAAATCGCATTGCCAAGATAGGAAAAGAAGCCTATGCATATATCCCCGTCCTTACAGGTGGGATATGATTTTTTGTATTCATTTCCGCCTATTCTGTATGTAAGCTCAAAAGTATTATCTTTTCGCGTGAAGTCAAACGAAAAGCTGTAAAACTCTTCTGTGGAAAGCGCCGCGGCGATTATCTCTTTGCCGTTTTCCCGCACCCTTATCGCGTCATTTGCAAATTCGGCTATCGTATCATTGATACGAATCCCGGCAGCGTTTTTATAGCGTATAATAATATGCGGAGCGCGTCCCCAACCGGCAGCAGGTGCGCTATCGGCGGCTGCGTTGAATTCA
>CAMNAT010000040.1 GCA_946531785.1 uncultured Oscillospiraceae bacterium | reverse complement strand
TGCAGGCATCTCATGTGGTCTTATCACAACAGATGAAGGCTTTACGACCATGGTAGATATACAGGGTCTTGAGGACTTCTACGGAGAAATGGACTTCAAGGTAGCAGGAACAAAGAAGGGTATTACCTCTATCCAGGTAGATATAAAGAATGACGGTCTCCCCTATGAGGTTATCGAGGAGGCTCTTACAAAGACAAGAGATGCACGTTATCATATTATAGACGATATTCTCCTTGCTGCTATTCCGGAAGTAAGACCCGAGCTTTCAGAGTATGCTCCGAAGGTAATGTCAATGAAGATAGATGTTGACAAGATCCGTGAGGTTATCGGTACAGGCGGCAAGGTCATTCAGGGTATTGTTGCAGATACAGGTGCTAAGATAGATATTGAAGAGGATGGAACGATCCACATCTTTGCTGAAACGCAGGCTGCCGGCAACGCTGCTAAGAAGGCTATTGAGCTCATCATCGCCGAGCCGGAGGTAGGCAGGATCTATAAGGGTGTTGTAAAGACAATAACAGCCTTTGGTGCATTCGTTGAAATACTGCCCGGCAAGGATGGACTTTGCCACATCTCAAGACTTGACAACAAGCGCGTTGAAAAGGTAGAGGATGTTTGTAAAGAGGGCGATACAATGATCGTTAAGGTAATGGAGGTCGACCCCAAGACTGGAAAGATCTCACTCTCTCGCAAAGATGCAATGCTCGAGATAGAGGATTGCTCAAACAATCAGTAATTTAAATTCAATAATAAATAAAGGATCCCAGAATTATCTGAGATCCTTTATTTATATAATTGATTTATTTCTTTTCTTCAATATTGACTCCGATCCGGATATTTGCCGTATACGGATCAAGGACAAATGTGTTTATCTCCTTCATATTCCGCATTATATTGAGACACTGACCGAAAGGCATGTTTACCTTGGGCATTTTCTTAACAAGCTCCTGCGGAACCATATCCTCGCCCGAAAACATCGGGAACACCTTCTGACCCTTATTATCTGTCAGGATCATAGGATTGATGTGCACAGGACCTTCAAGCTGTACATTGCCACCCTGCTTTAATTTTTCCTGATTCTCCTTGCTTGTAATTATCTGAGCAGGTACTGTTACAAGGACTTTTGGATTCTGAAGGCAAGCCATGATCTTCTGCATATTTTCTTGTGTCTTGTTTTGAATAAAGTTATTGATCACAGCCTTGAGGCTATTCGTATTAAGCGGGGCATTAACTCCTACTTTACCATTCGATACGGATGCTGGCTGCACCGGAGCATCACCTGCTGCCTGCTGGGCTCTTGCAATGATCTCCTGTGCATGTCTGATCTCTTCTTCTGTAGGCATATCATTTGCCGCCGCCTGATTAGCGCGCTCCTCTTTAGCCTCAGCCATTGCTTCCTTTATAAGATCCAGCGTGCTCTGCTCTGATTCCTTATTTTCATTCTGTGTCTGATTTGCAGCTTCCTCCGCTGCCTTTTTCTTTCTGCCGAATAATGCCATTTTTATCTCCTCCTTATTTTACGACAATATTTATAAGCCTTCCGGGAACAGCAATTACTTTGATAATATTTTTCCCTTCTGTAAGCTCTTTTATCTTCTCTGATCGCATTGCGATCTCTTCAAGCCCCGATCTGTCAAGTCCTGCAGGCACCATAGCTTTGTCCCTGATCTTACCGTTTATCTGAACAACGATCTCGACCTCGTCATCAACCGTCTTAGCGGGATCATATTCAGGCCATTTTGCAAGCGAAAGTAAGCCTTTTCCTCCAAGTATTTCCCACAGCTCCTCAGTCATGTGCGGAGCAACAGGATTAAGCAGTGTAATAAACACCTTAAGCTCACCCTTGGTTATCGAGCCTTTCTTTGTGACTTCGTTCATAAAGCTCATCATTGCAGCAATAGCTGTATTGAACTTCATACGTTCAAAATCTTCTCCGACTTTTTTTATCGTTTTATGAAGCGACTTTTCGAGATCGGCGCTGACAGAATCATCGTCCACAAGAATATTCTGCAGATTCCATACCTTTTCAAGAAAACGATAGCAGCCCTTTAATCCCTGCTGTGACCACGGTGTGCTCTGATCGAACGCACCGAGGAACATCTCATAGGTTCTGAACGCGTCAGCGCCTACTTCATTCACAACATCATCAGGATTTACAACATTCCCTCGTGATTTTGACATTTTCTCTCCATTTTCGCCGAGAATCATACCGTGCGATGTGCGCTTCTGATACGGCTCCTTGGTTGGAACAACACCTATATCATAAAGGAATTTATGCCAGAATCTTGAATACAGCAAGTGCAATGTGGTATGCTCCATACCACCGTTATACCAATCTACCGGTGTCCAGTAATCAAGCGCTTCCTTTGATGCCAAAGCTTTATCGTTATGCGCATCGGTATATCTGAGGAAATACCAGCTTGACCCCGCCCACTGGGGCATCGTATCTGTTTCACGCTTTGCCGCTCCGCCACAGCACGGGCATGTCGTGTTTATCCAATCCGTTGCATTTGCAAGCGGCGATTCTCCATTTTCACCCGGCTTGAACTCAGCCATATCCGGAAGCACCAACGGAAGCTCGCTTTCCGGCAAAGGAACAAATCCGCATTTTTCACAGCTTACGATCGGGATAGGCTCGCCCCAGTAACGCTGACGCGAGAATACCCAGTCACGCAGCTTATAATTCACCTTACGCTTGCCAAGACCCTCTTTTTCAAGGTAGTCTATCATCGCAGGTATCGCTTCCTTTACAGGCATTCCCGTAAGGAAACCGGAATTTATCATCGTTCCCTTATATACGTCTGTATACGCCTCTTGCTGAACATCTTTACCACCGGCAACGACCTCTATTATAGGCAGATCGAACTTCTTTGCAAACTCCCAGTCACGGGTGTCGTGCGCCGGAACTGCCATTATTGCACCGGTACCGTATGTCACAAGAACATAATCAGATACAAATATGGGTATCTCCGTATTGGTAACAGGATTTATCGCCTTAACGCCCTTGAGCATTACGCCTGTCTTTTCCTTTGCAAGCTCTGTTCTTTCAAACTCTGACTTTTTAGCCGCAGCACTCTGGTATGCCTTGACTTCGTCAAGATTTTCAAGCTTATCTGCCAGCTTTTCGATCAAAGGATGCTCCGGTGATATAACTGTATATGTCGCGCCAAACAAAGTGTCTGCACGAGTTGTATAAACAGTCATTTCATCTCCTGTCGTCAGAGTAAATCTGACCTCAGCACCCTCAGATCTTCCGATCCAGTTTCGCTGCTGAGTCTTGATCTTCTCAAGAAAATCAATATCATCAAGATCATCAACAAGTCGCTGTGCATACTCTGTTATCTTCAGCATCCACTGACTCTGACGCTTTTGTATAACTTCGCCGCCGCAGCGCTCACAGACGCCGTTAACAACTTCCTCATTTGCAAGTCCGACATTACAGGATGTACACCAGTTTATCGGCATTTCCTGCTTATAAGCCAAGCCGCGCTTGAACAACTGGATAAATATCCACTGTGTCCATTTATAATAATCAGGATCGGTGGTATTTACCTCTCTTGACCAGTCAAAAGAAAAACCGAGCATTTTTAACTGGCGCTTAAAGTTTGCAATATTCTTTGCGGTTATGACTGCCGGATGAACATTATTCTTTATAGCATAGTTCTCAGCGGGAAGTCCGAAGGCATCCCAACCGATAGGATAAAGAACATTATAGCCCTGCATACGCCTTTTACGCGCAATAATATCCATCGCGGTATGGCTTCTGGGATGCCCCACATGAAGCCCCTGCCCCGACGGATAAGGGAACTCGACCAAGCCGAAGAACTTCGGCTTATCTGAGCCGTTTACTGCTTCAAACGCCTTAGCTTCATCCCATTTTTTCTGCCACTTTGACTCTATAAATTTAAAATTATACTCGCCCATCTATATATACCTCTTTGATTTATTCTTCGTCCTTATCTTCCTCTGATGACTCTCTTGCTGTCTTTACAGCAGTACCGGCGTCATCCCAAAGCCGCTCTATGCCGTAAAACTCACGCACCTCATTCTGCATTACATGAACGATAACATCATTGTAATCCATAAGTACCCATGAGCCTGTGCTGTATCCTTCCTTATGGGACACAACGATACCTTCATTTTCAAGCTGCTCCTCGACCTCATCAGCACACGCGCGTACCTGAACGGTAGACTGACATGACGCAACAATAAAATAGTCACCAAGCGATGTCTGCTGTGAAACATCTAGCACCTCGATATTGCCAGCTTTTTTGTCTTCAAGTGCCTTTACGGCGATCTTCGCTTTCTCTAAAGATGTCATAACAATGAATCTCCTTTATTTAATTTAATATCCTTATTATTTATTATTATACTGTTCCATGCATCCAAAGTATCCGGGTGTATCAATGAGTCCTTCTTTATATTATGGAGAAGAGTTTGCCGTACTGCTTCTTTGTATGCATCTTCAAGATCATCATGCGCAAGCCGTCTGAGCTTGTCCACACCGTCAAAATCACGATGTGACTCAGTCATATCAGCAACATATATTATCTTATCAAGCAGCTTCATATCAGCGCATGCAGTTGTATGATGCCTTATCGCGCTGAGTATGTCCGGATCCGTTACACCATATTCATCACGCGCCACAACAGCTCCGAGTGGGGCATGCAAAACCGGATGACACAGCATAGTCATTTGATCTGCAATATCAGGATATTTTTCACACAATTCCGTTTCCTCATCATGTGACAGGCATTTTGCACAATCATGAAGCAAGCCTGCTATATAAGCCTTTTCCGTATCTGCTCCGAACAGCTCCGCCATTCTGACAGATTCAGCGCAAACTCCCAGACTATGCTCATATCTTTTATGCTTTAGCGAGCCTTTCAATTTCTCCCGCATCTGTTCTTTATCCATAGATCCAGCTTTCCTTTATATGTCTATCTTACGATTTTTCTCATTTGACGAGCGTCGGTATAATATGAACTTATTACCTATTGCCTGAACAGGCTCAGCCTGCAGCCGATTTGCGACATCATCACACACCTCACGCGTATCGAGCATCGCACTTTCTAAAATCGAAAGCTTAACCAGCTCCCTTTTTTCAAGCACCTCATCAACAGCTGATATTACAGTATCTGTGAGTCCTTCCTTGCCTATTTGCATGACCGGCTTAAGCTCATGCCCGATCTTTCGCAGATATGCGCGTTGTTTTCCGCTGATCATCACATACCTCCACATTAATGCCATATTTTCGCATAATCAAAGTTATTTTATCACATTTCGTGTTCCGTGTCAAGCGCTTTTAAGCACAGGGCAACACCTTATTCATTATTTTCAACAAATTTATAAAAAAGACTTTATTTTTCCGATTTGTTATGATATAATAGTTTTAGCTATAAGCTTTATTATATGCTTTATAATTCATAGGAGGTGTTTACATGAAGCACGTTAAGACCTTGAACAAGGCTAATTTAAAGGAAACTGCTGTTCACGGCGGCTGCGGCGAGTGTCAGACATCATGCCAGTCGGCATGCAAGACATCATGCACAGTTGCTAACCAGAAGTGCGAAAATCGCGACTGATCAACATAACTGCAGGCGCTTGGCATATAAGCTCTCTTATGTGCCGAGCGTATTATTTTAACGCATAATATTTACTTGAAAGGATAAGATCTGATTGATACATAAATATAAGCTATTCGATATGAATATAGTACTCGATGTGTACTCCGGTGCTGTACATGTGGTTGATGACTGTCTTTATGATATGCTGGACTATCTTCTTGAACCGTTTGCAGCAGAAAAAGAATGTCCGGGGTTTATCGTCGATGCGCTATCTGACAAATACCCGTCGGATGAGATCATGGACAGCTATTCGGATATATGCGAGCTTGTCGATGCCGGTCAGCTTTTCACTGATGACTGTTATGAGCAGTTCGCAAACAACTGGAACAAAAAAAGCGTTGTCAAGGCCTTATGTCTGCACATCGCTCACGACTGCAATCTCCGCTGCAAATATTGCTTTGCAGGCACGGGTGAGTATCACGGCGCACGCGGAATGATGAGCGCGGAAACCGGAAAAAAAGCGATCGATTTCGTTATTGCAAACAGCGGGAACAGAAAAAATATAGAGATAGACTACTTCGGCGGCGAGCCGCTTATGAATTTTGAAGTTGTAAAAGAGATAACCGACTACGCTAAACGCGAGGGCGAAAAACACGGAAAGAATTTCAGATTTACTGTAACGACAAACGGCTTACTGTTGGACGAGGAAAAGAAAAAATATATCAACGAAAACATGTCAAATATCGTTCTCAGCATCGACGGCCGTAAAGAGGTAAATGACCGTATGCGCCCGAGAGTTAATGGTGCCGGAACATATGACGATATACTCCCTAAGTTTCTTGATATTGCCGAAAGCAGAAATCAGGACAAATACTATGTCCGCGGCACCTTCACAGCATTCAACAAGGATTTCGCAGAGGATGTTATCCATCTGGCAGACGCGGGCTTCAAGCAGACAAGCGTTGAGCCTGTTGTCGCTCCCGACGATGCCGAATACGCACTGCATGAGGAAGATATACCCGTTATATTTGAACAGTACGAGAAGCTTGCCAAGGAATATATCAAGCGTTGGAAAAACGGCAACTGGTTCAACTTCTTCCATTTCATGATAGACCTTGACCAGGGACCGTGCGCGATAAAGAGACTTTCAGGCTGCGGAGCCGGCCATGAGTATCTCGCGGTCGCTGCTGACGGTGACATATACCCGTGCCACCAGTTCGTCGGCAATAAGGATTTCCTGATGGGCAATGTCCACAATGGTGATCTTAACCGCGATATTGTGAACTATTTTGAAAGATCGAACATATATACAAAGGACAAGTGCCGCAGCTGCTTTGCAAAATTCTATTGCAGCGGAGGCTGCAGCGCGAACGCGTATAACTTTAACGGCGATATCGACAAGCCGTATGAGCTTGCATGTGAATTTGAAAAAAAGCGTGTTGAATGTGCTATTGCCATCGAGGCAGCTAAAAAACTCGGATAAGATAAAAATCGTCCCGTAACAGGGACGATTTTTTAGCATATCCTCGGTAAGCCCTCACCATATAGCTCTGTGATGATCCTCCTGCCACCGAGGTTAGTATTCATAACCACCTTTTTATCGTCAGAAACATATCCGATAACAGCAGCATTTTCTCCATATCTGCTGCTTCTGATGATATCAACAGCTTTTTCCGCGTCATCTGCCGCAACTACCGCGATCATCTTTCCTTCATTACCCATATGCATGATATTGAGCCCCAGTATTTTCGCAAATGCCGCTACCTCGGCTGTCATAGGTATTTTATCCTCATAAAGCTCAAAGCCACAGCCCGATGACTTTGTGAATTCATTAAGCACCGTTCCCAGTCCACCGCGGGTCACATCACGCATTGCGCGGATATCTACGCCTGCCTCCATCATATTTCTTACCATATCCACAAGCGGAGCGCAGTCACTTTTAATATTATTCTTGATATCCATTCTCTCGCTCAATATTGATGCGTGGTGGTCACCAAGTGTACCCGAAAGAATAAGAGCATCACCTACCCTGCAATTTGCGCTTTTTATATCAACGCTATCCCTTACGATCCCAACACCGGTGGTATTTATATACACTCCCCCGTTGCCCTCGATCACCTTAGTGTCACCAGCGATTACGTTGACGCCCGCTTCCTTTGCTGTCTCAGCCATAGATGTCGCTATGCGTTCAAGAATTTCCGTATCCGCGCCTTCTTCTATAATATACGCGCTAGTTATATATTTCGGTATCGCGCCGCGCATCAGAAGATCGTTGACCGTACCGCAAACAGACAGTCTGCCGATATCTCCCCCTTTAAAGAAAAGCGGGGCTACAACAAAGCTGTCGGTAGTAACAGCTATTCTTTTACCACCACTAACGACTGCGCTGTCCTCCATCATATCAAGGGTTGGATTAGAGTTGGCTCGTACAAATATCTCATCTATAAGCTGAGAGGTCGATCGACCGCCGCTGCCATGTGCCATTGTGATCTTCATTTCTATCTCCTGTCATTTATATAATAGTGGAAGCAGCTGCCTTCCATAGAAACCATGCACGCTCCCTGCGGATCGTCCGGCGTACATACCTTACCAAACATGGAACATGCTGTCGGAGCCTTGCGTCCTGATATCACATCACCGCAGCTGCATGCTGAATTTATAAGACTGTCTTTCACAAGCTCTGTGCTTCCTGCGTCATATTCTGAGAACTCATCCCTTAACCTCATACCTGAGCCGTCTATTACTCCTAATCCGCGCCACGCTGCGGAGCATTGCTCAAAATACCTGTCCACTTTATGTTGTGCCTCTTTGTTTCCGTCATAGGTAACAGATGATGGGTATAAATTCAGTGAGCTTCCGCCTTTAAGCTTAGTCAGAGCATATATTGCTGCCAAAAGCTCCTCGCCTTTAAAGCCTGAGGTCACAAACGGCTTTTTGAGTTCCTTTGCCATATTATCAAACAGCTTGTGCCCGGTTATAACACTAACATGTCCCGGAGCAATAAAGCCTGTTATGTTATCAGCATTTACGGCTCGTATTGCAGCAGGCATAGTTTTTAACGCTGTGAGCAGCTTTATATTTTTGATCTTATTCTCGATAATGCTTTCTAGCAGCTGCGCATATACAGGTGTTGTAGTTTCAAAGCCAACTGCCGCAAATACAAACTGCTCATCCGGCTCTTTTTTCGCAAGCTTAATTATCTCAAACGGCGAATACACCATTCTGACGCTGCCGCCGTCTGACTGAGCATCACCGAGTGATCGCTCAGATCCCTTTACCCGTATCATGTCCCCGAATGATACCACAGTCGTATTCTCTGTAAGCGCAAGCTCGACAAGTCTGTCAACATATGACGCTACGGTAACGCATACCGGACAGCCCGGGCCGGATATAAGCTTTATCGCCGGCGATAGCATTTCCGGTATACCGTTTTCTGAAATAGACGCAGTATGTGTGCCGCAGACCTCCATAAAGGTCATCGGCTCCCCATTATACGCTTTAAGATACGCCTTTATTTGTGAAAGGTCATTCATTACCAAGCTCCTCCAAGGTCTTAAAAAGCTCTGTCATGTTCTTTGCTTCTTCTTCGTTAACGCGCTGGATCACAAGTCCGGCATGAACGAGAACATAATCCCCCGGCTTTATCTTCACCAGTCCTGCGTTAGCATTTACGGTATTACCGCTATATTCGATCGTTGCAATATTATTCTTTATCCCAATCACTCTTCCGGGTGCCGCAACACACATTTTTTTCACTCCTGTTATTTTATAATTATACTCTTTGCACCTGTGACAGGCTTCATACCATCTGCTTCCCATAAAAAAGACCTTATCTGAGTGTCATTTTTGTCGTATTGAAGCTCGGCAAATGCTGTTTTTGTTGTATTCGGAACAAACGAAACCGTTTTAACCCCGGTTATCATTCTGTTCTCGTCATACTTAACTATAAGACCAAGCATTTGTTTATCAGATTCTATATCTGCGTAAAATTCCGCTTTTGCAAATTCGCTATCGGCTTTAAGCTCATTTTTGTACTTTGAGATAAGATCAATGCCGTTTAACAGAACCCCATCATACGGCGCATCAAGCGAATAGCTGATACCGTTTGCGTATATATCAAGCTTACCGTCTGACGGATGATCAACAGCTGCAATATAATCGCCATATTTATCCGCTCTCACACTCATCGTATTACCATTAACTTTGAGATCAAAATCCGAATTCTTCTCTGCTTTACCTGATATCAATATCTTATCAGTCGCGTTTGTATTATACTTCATCGCCAGCTGTCCGGCAACTGCTTTTCCATCAAAGTCAAATATGGTGGAATTTGTGATAACATTCCCCTGTAGCCAGTCTCCATCCTCTGATATTGCCCAGCCTACCTTATCTGTTATCATTACCGGATCCCAATATGAGACACCTATACATCTGCCTCCGGCAACCGTCTTCATTTTTGCATAAAGCTCAGTAAGATAAGCCTTTTGTCCGGATATAGTCTCACCGTAAATATCCTGATAGAATCCGTTGTCCTGCAACTGACCTTCATATCCATCAGAACGCTTTTCAGCAAAGTTATAGCCGGTCTCCATTATCATTACATCCTTATTGAGATCTTTTACACACTTATTGAACTCAGTCACAATATTATCAATGCTGATGTTTCCATTATAATAAGGATAATACGACACAGCCATAACATCATAATCCGCGCGCTTGAGCAGATACTGGAACGCCGTTGCATCCCAGTTAGAGTTCAACCAGTCAAAGACCTTACCGCCGTTATCTGTATGAATAACTACCTTTGCATCGGGAGCCATCTCGCGAACCGCCTTTGCTCCCGCATTCACAAACTGCAGAAGTCTTGGCTTATCGTAATACAGATCTCCTTTGTAATTGTCCTTTTTTGCGTCATTAAAGAACAGTCCGCACTGCATCTCATTGCCTATTGATACAAAATCAGGACAAGTTCCCTGCTCGATCAGCTTCTGCATCACATCCTTGGTATACTCATATACCTGGTTTTCAAGATATTCATACTTAGCCGCACCTGTCAGCTTTTGGCTATCTATATGTTCCTGCCATTCATGCGGGATAAACTGCTTATCGCCGTCAACCCAGTAATCAGAATATGCAAATGTGAATTCTATCTGCATTCCCTTATCCTTTGCCCTGCGGGCAAGCTTTAAGCAATCATCAAGATCCTGATATCCCTCAGGAAGATAATATGTGCCGTCACCGTGCCCCTTGCCGGGATCGTTAAGAACTCTTATCCTTGCAAGATTGAAGCCGTTCTCCGCCATTATCTGCAGCGCATCGCCCTCGGTTCCGTCAGCACGATAGAATTTGCCGCCCATATCCTCAACATATGTCAGCTTTGAGATCTCGCCGCCCTTTAAGAAGGGAAGCCGTGTACTTTCATCTGTTTTCTCCAATGAAAAGTCAGCCACCTTAACCGTTGACTCGCCCTTAGCATATACACCTACATCACATCTGCCATTTTCAACAATAACACC
>CAMNAT010000039.1 GCA_946531785.1 uncultured Oscillospiraceae bacterium | reverse complement strand
TCATTATCCCTTGTCTGACCGATATATGCAATTTCATTATAAACCAGCTGATCGGTCTTTTTCAAAATAAGTATAGTTCTGTATGTGTCTCCCGTAATATCGCTTACATACTTATTATTTGCTCCTTTCAAAGCTCGGTTTATAAATTCGTCTATGCATACTTACAGAATTATATTCAATATCTGTGAAAGTCTGTCTACATGGTAATCGCACAGCTCATCTATGCCTGCCCGGTCTATATTGCCCCCGGCAATCCCACAGCACGCAAAACCGGCAAGCTTTATCGAAACCACTCCGGCAGAGCTGTCCTCTATGCCTAGCACCTTGTTCCTGTTTTTAAACGGTATTCCGAGACCGACTCTTGCAGTTTCCGCATATAGCCATGGATGCGGCTTGGGTGCCAATTCGCCGAGCGTTCCGGTCTGTCCCTTCCTCAATGCCTGTCCGGCGGTGATTATTGCATCATAGAATTCCACCGGATCACCCATGTCAAGCTGACGGAATGCCGAAACAATCTCCGGCATTGCCTTTTCATACAATCCGCTTGTTACAAGCCCTATCTTTATCCCCTCACCCTTTACAGTCGTGAGAAATTCCTTCAGCCCCGGCGCAGGAGAAAATGCATCCTGCCTGCCTCTGCCGTGAAGTATTTCATTGAGCTCGTAATTGACTATTTCAAAGTAATAGCCGCGCGCTTTTTCGAGGCTCTCGCCCTTTGCATACTTATCTATCATATACTGTAAATGCTCAGATACACTGTGACCTGAAATAAAGGGCTGATCCTCAGGCTCAGTCGTAAAACCCGGGGTTCCCAAAAGTCTTGCGGTAGTTTCCTGTATCACCCACATCCAGAACTCTTCCGAATGAACGCTTGTTCCGTCAAGATCCATTAGGATCGCTTCCGCCTTCGGCTCAAAACATGTCTCATGCAGTGGATATATCGCAGGATAGCCCATAGCGCTTTTTACATAGCAGAGCTTTTTGTCATCAAATTCGATTATATCTATCTTTTTATCATCAGGAGTTATTATTCTTTTAACCCCGTCCTTATCCGCCTCAAAATAATCACTTTTCTTTATCTCGTTCATTTTGTTCTCCCGTTTAGAATTGGTTATTTAAGATCCGCAATATCCATAATTGCCACAGCAAGATCTCCATCCGGCTTTTTAAATGTATATATCACACGATCCCCATCGGGTGAAAAACACGGATGCGGATGTCCCGGATGGTTCGGCCAACGATCAATATGATCGAGCTTCACGGTCTTTCCAGTCTCAACCTTTGTAAGCATTATATCACTCTCAACCCCCGCTGAACCTGTATCTGACACTGTAAATTCCCCGGCTCTGTCAGGTGCCACATGCCAGTGTGAAGCATCCGAATTAATGCATTTTGCATTACCCTCAAGATCTGTGTGATATATGCCAGTCGGTCCTTCGGGGCTGACAGAATACTTGATAAAGAACAGTCCCGATCCATCATGCTCCCAGCACTCGTGACCTACACAGTCGGCATTTGCACCGCTATCGGTAAGCCTCTGTTTAAACAAATTTCTTGTCTCGCCGTTAACAGTATCCATCAGCCATAATCTGTCCGTCACATAGAAGCAGCTTCCCTCATGCGCAAAGAACATAAGCTCCGGAGTTGTCGGACAAATCATACCGTGATCTGCAAATGTGAACGGTGGCATGAAGCTTACCTGAGTGACGATCTTCATCTCACCTGTCTTGTTATCAAAGACACCAAAGGTGCTGTTTTCCTCATTTTTAGACCAATACACCCCGACATATTGTCCGTCATTTGTCACCGATGCAGGGCCGTGAAACTGCTGATCGTCCGGCGCCTGCCAAAGCAGCCTCTTTACCTTTGTCGCTATATCAACGCAGTAAAGTCTGTTTTCCTCACTGTAATACAGCTTATCATCACATGATACACCGCCCGTTTCCCACTTTTTTGCCTCAGCTATGTATTCATAGCTGCCGCTCTCAAGATCAAGAACAAAATATCTGCATGGCGGCTTTGTTGTTCCGTCATCAGAAAAAGTCGATAACACAACTCTTTTCCCGTCTGATGTGAATGAATTTACCGTGAAATAGTTATGCGCAACACAAAGACCTTCTTCGGATATCTCTATGTAGCCTCTTCCCGTAGTCTTTGATATGCATTTTTTAATCTTTACCATAGCGCACCTCTTTATATATGTTTTCTATAATAAAATCTGATATTAGTTTTTGTATATCCTCATGCGACGGATCAGGCTTTATGCTTTCATGCATCTGCTCAAAGCAGTGACCGCCGCATTTGGAAAGCACGAGCCTGCATTTAACGCCGTAATCCGAAAGCTTTTTATAGAGGAGCTCCGACGAATTTGAAAAAACCAGCCTGTCACTCGTTCCGGCGCACAATATCGTCGCCGGACTTTCAGATGTTACATATGTATAAGGGCTTGCCTTCACAGACAGATACCCGTTTTTTTCGTTTTTTAAAACATGGCCTGTATCAATATTCAAAGTCTGCTCCATGTCTTTATCGTATAGGATCGTCGGAGCGCTCAGAGGCGCGGCAACGATCACCTTGAACCTATCAGTCAATACAGATCCCTTTCTGAATATATCCTGCGGCGCATACGCAAGCATCAGCGCAAGATGTCCTCCCGCGGAATGTCCGGATACTGCGATCCGGAAAGTGTCTATTTCGAGCTTTTCTCTGTTATGAGAAAGATATCTTGCCGCATCAAAGCAATCGGAGATGATCTCCTCTATGCCCACGCCGGACTCAGAGGAAACCCGATAATCTATGCTTACCGCCGCAAAGCCTTTCTTTCGCAGTGACATTACCGAGGCAGCAGAAAATTCAAGCATTGACTCTTTGCTTTCCTCATGCCATCCGCCTCCCGGTATTATAAGATAAACCGGAGCGCGGTCATAAAGCTTATTCAGTGGCGGAAGAAATATCAAGGAGAGCCTTCTTCCTTCAGCTTCTTTATATATCAGTCCGGATGCGGACAATTCATTTTTCGCCTCCATAGGTATATCACCATCCATTATGCTTCATAAACAAGCATATATAATGTCAGTCCCTGCCCATAAAGTGCGGAACCTCTCTTAATATCAAAATATGCTTCTAATGTCGGCATGACCGGAGTGCCTGTTGAGACTTCCCTTACGCTTCCATCAGTATCCGTTACGCTTTTTACATATCCGGCCGCTTTTTCAGCCGTTGCCCTTAACGATGACGGTAAAAGCCCACGAGATATACAAAAAAACAGTCCTGCCGCGATCCCCGCCGTTGCAGACGCCTCGCAATATGACTCAGGATGATCTAAAACAGTTGAAAAACCTCCGTTTCTATGCTGACACCCAGCCAAAGCGTTTGCCTGCTCCGTAAGCGAGTTTATTACAAAGCTTCTGCCCTCAAAACTCTCAGGCAGTTCGTTTATGATAAGCCCTGTCGCAAGCGTTACCCATGCATTTGCCCGCGCCCATTGCGCTGCTGACATATGATCGCGCGACGCACCGTTCCAGCCATGAAAATACAAACCGGACGCAGGATTCCGCAGCAGCTTATGATGGAGCACAAGCTGCTTTGCGGCGAAATCAAGATAATTCTTGTTCTCTGTGATCCTGCCCCATTTTGCAAGAAACAGAACAGCCATAAATAAAGTATCCGCCCACATCTGCTCTCCGAAATCATCGCCTTCGGTCACTGTATGCTCAAGACCTCCGTCAATGGTAAGCGGAGCCTGCTCTGTAAGCCATGCCGCGGCATCCTCGCAGGCTTGCCAATAGGCTTCGTTCTTCGTTATAAGATACAGATCAGATACCATTATGAGCGGTGCGCTGGAGTTTACTGTCCTCAGAGCTCCAGCCTCGGAAAGATGCCGATCGCACCATCCGATGAGATAATCAAGGATCCTGGTATCACCTGTTTTTTCGCAGGCAGCCGCAGCGCCTGCGAGAAACACTCCCGGATTCCAGTCAAACGCTTCGGCGTTGAACTCCCATGAGCTATCAGTGCATAACGCAACCTTCTCAAATACTTTATTGATCATATCCTTTTGAAGCATACTGTCTCTCCATTTCAATTTATTTTAGATACGGTATTATTCTTTGCAGCACGGCTGCCGCCTCTGCTCTTGTTATCGTATTCTGCGGGAACAGCTTTCCGTCGTCTCCGCCGATCACAAATTCCTTTGTGATCGCGATATCGAACATAGGTCTTACCCACTCGCTTACCTGATTCCCATCAGGATAATCAAGGCACGATCTGATCTCGCCCCAATCGTACCAGAACACCTTTTTCATCTTTTCGATATACGCCAGATTCGTAGCAAGATATACCGCTTCTTCTCTTGTGATCTCTTTTTCCGGCAGGATCTTTCCGTCCTCTATCATGTTTCCGGGCAGCATATTGTTGCCCGAAAGAGTCTGGACGGCAGATGCATACCAATCATTATCTGTCACATCGTCAAATGCGCCGTTGTATTCAGCCTTGTCATAGCCGGAGAGGTTTGTGAGCATCTGGAAGAACTCCGCGCGGGTTATGAGCGCGTCCGGTATAAAGTGCTCGTCATCAACGCCGTTAACAATACCGTTCTTATGCATCGATTCGATTATATCCTTTGCCCAATGCCCTTCTATATCTTTAAAGCCTTCCTCAAATCTCACCTCTGACGCTTCGAGCTTAGTCGGGAATAAGGTCTCTGCTATCCCATCGACCGTATCCTCCGACTCCGAATATGAAAGTGTGAAATCCGCGTAAAGATCCGGATTCTTTGAATCAGCGGTACCTAAAGTGAACTGATAGAAGTTCTCTCGTCCCAGGATATCCGCATCATTGAGCGCCAGGTTCATGCCGATAACATTACCCTCAGAAAGATCAAGATTACTTAGTATTGACTTGTCTATACTTATGAGATATCTTGTGATGTGCAGTTCATCATTTCTTACTACCTTGAACCAATCAACAACTCCGCTCGGAAGCTGGCCCGGTGAAGTCCATGAGAAGAACTCGTGTCCCTTTGCGGTGAATGAGAATCCTAATTCATAGTCATCCGGACGGTAGCCGCCGCCCTCCTTGGCACCGTCATTGAGCGGATCGACAGAAAGCTGTATACAATCACCCTGCCACATGTTTGTGCCATTATATTCCTGAAGGAACCGCTCGTCGTATACATCAGCGAGAATATAAAGATGATCGTTATCCCACTTCACAAACGCTCTTGATGAGCACTCCGCGCTGCTCCAGCTTTCCGGCTTATCAGCATTCTTCGGGGCGTTGACATATATCGGATACGCATCCTCCCAATAGGATATGTCCCCATCCCAATTTGCGACATCCAGCTTATTCTTCGCAGTTGTTACTGTCGTGAAGCTTATTACCGTATCATTGGACGCGACAATATTCCCATCATCATCTGTCACCTCATATCTAAGCAAATAGAAATGATATTTTGTGTCCCTCATATTTGCTATAGGGATATCCACGATCTTAGAGCCCGAGCCCTCGACCTCAACATCTATATTGTTTGAAACAAGCGTAAAGTTTTCATCGGAGGTCATCTTTATGTGCGCCGTTGCCTTATCCTCTGTCAGGTTGTCCACCTTGATAGATATTTTGTCGATATTATCAACAGTCTGAGTTGCCGGCAGCACCTCCGCTTTGAATTTATCCAAAACCTTAATATCTGTCGGCTGGCTTGCGATGACCCTGCCGTCGTTATCAACATAGCTCAGAACATAGTGTCTGAAGCCGGAATCGTCGGAAGGACGCTTTGTATTGACAGACATAAATGTCTGCTTATAGCCACCCTCACCCGCGAGCTTTATCTGCTCCGATTCCGAAACAAGAGAGCCGTCCTCATCAAACATCTGTATGGTGCCGTTGAATTCCCTGTGGCTGTAGTTGTTCAGATTCACCTCCATGCTCGTCTCCGTATTGATGTACGATGTTCTGTCATAATACGGCGTCTGGATGAGCATACCGGTTTCAAGAGTCGTCTCGCATTCCGAGAATGCATCATACCAGTCACAAAGGAGATCCGCGATAACATTCCAGCCCTTGATAACGCCCGCCTTTGACGGATTATTCTCAAGCCCCATAACGGTCTTGCCGTTCTTTATATATCTGATAGCGTGACGAAGCATCTCATCGCTGTACTGTTTTGCCTGCAGATTATCCAGATAATTTGCATGCGCTTTTTTATATGTATCGTCAACGCGGGAAGTCTGGGTATTAACATCTCCCCCGTTGTATACGCAGATATAAAGATTGTCTACGCGCTGCATTATCCTGAACAGCTCATAAAGCATCTTTGATACCTCTACCTCGGGCAGCTTTTTCTCTGCCGCATATGAAATGATCTTATAGCCGGCATCACGCAGATTGTGGAGTTGCTCCTCTACCTCAGCAGCTGACGGAGTTCCCATAAACGACTTCTCAGCGTCGTTCATTATACGCTTGATCTCCGCGCGGTCGGCTTCACTGAGGTTCGATGCATAGGCTGTGAGCCAGTCCGCATCCCTTTGCGCAACCTCATCATGCACAGCCCTTGCGTACCAGCCGGCACTGAGTCCTTCAATATATATCGGCTCCTCACCAAGCATAACACTGCTTGCATTGTGAGCGATAACATTTCCGTACATATCAGATACAGTAACGCTCTCATCACCGAGCTTCCATTCAACAGCACCTGAATCCATTCTGTTCGACCAGGCAACAACCACCGGTTTACCGTCCTTATAATACATGAATGCTCTGGTCGCACGGTCTATTCCGGGATCTATCTCACCAACATATATGCCGCCCTCAGTCTTGAGATTGAATGCCGCCGCCGTAAGATACGACTTCTTCGGTTTTCCGTCATAGGTGATCTGACCGAAATTGTGCTCATTGTTCAGCGGATCGGTACCGTCATTTACAAAATCATAGAAAATTGTTACCTCGTTATCATGTGCCTCAGATACAACAAAGGTCTTTACAAGATCTATACTTGCGCTCTCCTCTGAAGGCGTGTTCGATGCCGGGGTCGTCGGGAAGCCGATCTCTGTTATCTCACGATCCTTCCAACCGCCGTATTTGAGGATGACATTTTCGATCTGCGCCATGCGCTCCTCCTGGAACCTGGACGCGGTAAAGCCGCCCTCAAACACATACGGGTGATGCGCAACAGAGCCGAAATACGGATACAGACCGTATTCAAGAGTTTTATCAACAAAGTTGATCTCATCATTATATGCCAGTGAATACGGCGCAAGATCAATGGTATCATATCCGTTATAGTCAAGCAGCACCGATGTCGGCTTTACATAGTCACTGTATATCTGCGCCTTGAACGGTGTATCAAGCGTGTAATGGTTAGGCTCGTTCCAAAGCTCATAGCCGAACGGATCTGAATCGTTCTGTGCTGCCGCAAGAACAAAGTTTGCAAATCCCCATATTGAATCCTGAGTCTGCGGCTGAGTCTTTGCCCATGTAGGCCACGGCTCGCCGCCGGTCATTCCTCTTTCCGGAGGGTATATAATGCCATTGCCGTAATTCATAAGATCATACGATCTCATATTCTTCGATTTCAGCCATGAAAGATATTTGTTCATTTCCGAAAAATCATATGTCTTTTTTGATTTTTCGACCACATCCCATGTCGGCATGGCTGAACGGATCACCCTGTATCCGCCGTAATACATCATATCAAGATTCTGCTTGTGATTATGCGCCCATGAATCCCAGCCGAAGTGGACATTTACACCTCGTCCGCTCAGCTCCTCCATGAACTGGTGCGAATACAGATCCATAACATATATCGTCTGCTTTGTGTCCTTGAGCACCGTTCCGTTCTGTGATACTGTCACATGCAACTCATGTATACCGTTCTGCACACTGAATCCAAACGCCTTTTTTGTCACTCCGCCCGGCAGAATGCTTACAACGGATGTCTCACTTTTATCTCCGTCTATAATATAAGTGACTGAATATTCGCATACATCATGAGTCTTCGGACTGAATTCGATAGTAAATGACGCGCCCTTAGCCTCTATTGTGCCGATCTCTGTCACATTATTCAGAACAAAGCCCACTTCTTCTCCTGAACTGTATTTTATCGGAGGGAAGGCCGCCATTGCCTGCAGCTGCCCTGCAAGCAATGCACTGCCCAGAACCGAGCATATCAGCTTTTTTTTCATTGTTTTTGCTCCTTATCCCACAAATTAGTCATCAAGCTTATATATTACCAGGAATTTCGAAACGCCGTATGTTGTCATCAGATATAAAGATGTAGCCTTGCCGTTATGATAATAGTCCGTAACGCTCGGCAGACTCGCGGTCGTGACCTTTGTCACCTCATTCTTTTTTCTTCCGCGCTTTACCGTGTAAATGGATGTATCCTTATCGGTTATACGCTGGAAGGTACAGTCTGACAGCTTTGTATTCGCGTTTACCTCATTTGCTATACCCACTATATCATTATCAAGAATAAACAGCTTTACATCATACGGCTGATACTCGTTGCCGAAGTCGTCCGTATGTGTGCCATATGCGTTTTCGGGAGTAAAGCTTTGCGTATCAACACTATATACATGGTTGATATAAGATATCTCATTATGAGCGTTAAAGGTCACCTTTATGATATCGCCCGGCTTAAGACCCGATGCATCTGTTTCTTCATCGGTATATGAAGTATAAGCTCTGTCAAGGCTGTAATAGTCTATCTCATATACAGTTGAGTTTTCATCATTTATGGTTTCCCTGACATCGGTTACAAGACATGTTCTCGCATTTCTCGGCATGCTGGAGGCATCGTCTGATTTAAGCGGCATGTGCAGCACCTCGGGAATTGCCGAATCCGGATTTGTGCTGTACGCGTTTACGGTATAATTTGTTCCGTAAATGAACTCCGCCGCGCTGCCGAGCCCGTAATCCTTCATAGCTCCCGGATCAGTTTCCTCCGGCGTCTTGAATATGACCGAATCTGCTCCGACGCATACCGAATTTCCGCCTCTGCCGAACAGACGGCTCGTTGCAAACCAAAGATATGTGCCGTTATAGTTGTTTACCTTGAAGAGGGTGTTTTTATCTTCCTTATCTCCCTTTTTCACCGTGTCAACATAATTGACATCGCCGTTTTTGTCCGTTTTATAAGCCATTACACAGAATTTGTATTGCTGAGGAGCATGATCGACCTCTCCGCTGTCAGCAGCACCGAGCACTGCCCGGAGCGCGCTGTCTCCGAATGTATCGCCGTCGATCTTGACCTTTGACGCAAACGGAACATTTTCCACCACTCCGTCCATATTCATCATTCTTGCAACACATCTGTCCAGCTTTTCATCATAATATGACTTGATAAGGAAGCCAAACAGATCGTTTCCGCCGCTGTAATCTATACCGGCAATATTATTATAATAGTCCAAATAGAATGTTGCCGTCGTTCCGAGCTGAGGAAGACTCTGAGAACCGCTGTAGGCGTTCGTAACATAGAATCTTCCCTTCTCGGTCGAGATGGTCTTCTGATTATCCTCCTCGCCAATCATATTAACTGTACCGGTAAATGCGTTCCTCGTCATTACCGCCCTTAATACATCATTGCTGCGGCTTTTTGCAACAGACACCACATCCCACTTCTTCAGATCCGCGAAGCTCATAAGATTACCGCTGCTGTCGGTAATGATCCATGTATCGCGGTCGTCTGAATAATCAAGATTATTTGCCGGTGAGTATTTATCATATACGATACATTCCTCGGTATCTATTGCCGAGACCACGATGTTTTTATACGCTATCACCGATACGATATCTGTTTTTCCGTCATTATTATTATCTATAAGCTTCAGATCACCATAGAGCGGGCTGAAAATGCTTGTTCCGTCCTCAAAGAAGTAATTTATTGTATATACACCGTTAAAGATCACAGATACATCCTTACCTATGGTCTCCCTCTTGCGTCGTGAGCCGATATCATATGTCAGAACCTGATTTTCAAAGCTTTCGATATCGATACCGTTGATCTCTGTTATCTCGGTGTTTTTCGGCTCCATATAGAGAACTATATCATCCGACTCGTCGGATCTGTAATAATAATCTACATTATATCCAAGATACTCTGTGCTGTCGTTTGAGAAATAGATATATGCGCGTCTGTCGCCTATAATTATCCCGTTTTTGCCGGCACCGGCAGACGAATCTATCGCTGTATTCTCATTTGCTCTCACAATCCCGTGATCCTTTGCTATCCTGTGTCTTTCCCAGAACAGCTTATCACCCTTCTCAACCTTCCCTTTATAGCTGTCAAGGTTGATATTGATTACCTTTGCATCTCCGGCATTCAGGAGAAGCTTTGCGCACATACCGACATTCAATCTGCCGGATGACTGCATCTTCAGACCCTTGCTGAGTCCTATGGATGCTGCTGTCTTTATGTATCCGTCCGGGTATCCGCCGCTTTGTGACACCTCGGTATAATAGCCCATGGCATTCTCAAGAATTACCACTGCAGTAGTGTATGTGATCAATGAGTCCGGCTCAAATTTATTCTGATCATCACCCTGCACTATGCCGCACTTGGCCGCTATGCTTATTTCCTTATAGAACGGGTCGGAACGCGTTACGTCCGCAAACTGAGGCGCATCGTCATAGCTGTACTCGCCGTAATCCATGAGGTCAACAACAGCTGCGGTAAACATACCCTTCGTTACCGCTGCATTTTCGTCATCGGTGTTCATTGACTTCAGAAAGCCCAGAGCGACCATTGTCTTTACAGCCGATGTATATGATCCTTCGTTATCTTGTTCCGTTTCTGCCTTTGCAGAAGCCGGCGCTACGGAAAAATGCGATGTGAATATCACACCCACCGCAAGCAGCGCACTGATAATACGGTTGCTTTTCACTCTCATCATTTCCTTTCCGGTAAATTTACTTTATTATCGAATATATGATCTGAGCTGCCTGCGCTCTGTTTGCGGTATCCGCAGGGCCGAATCGTCCATCCGGATACCCTGTTATTATACCCTTTGCGCTCATTGCAGCTATGCTCTCCTTTGCATATTCTGCTATCTCATATCCATCGCTGACGCTGATCCCGCCAGCCTCGTCAAACTCATAT
>CAMNAT010000038.1 GCA_946531785.1 uncultured Oscillospiraceae bacterium | reverse complement strand
CCGGTATAAAGCTCGGTCGTGTCGGCATAGGTATGCGGCTGTCTCCATTCGCTGTCCGACCAGATGTCATAGACAACGTTCGGATGGATGAAGCAGATATAGTCCTTGCCGTCGGCGGGCTGCACCTTGTTGCGCTTTAAGGATGTCACCGCGCGGCGGATATCCGCAACGGAGAGGACATCGTTGAGCTCGCCGCGGCTCGAAGCCGTTCCGGCATAGAACACATTGAGTCCCGACGCAAGCTCCATCGCGTCAAGATGCTCAAAGGTCGCGATCTGGTTCTCGGCGAGAAGGTCGGCATATTTCAAAACCTCCGGCGACGGGTCCGCCGCGAAGAAGTCGAGCTGATCGGTATATGAAACATAGTTTCCGAACTGCTGCGGCTCGCCCTTTATGCGTGTGATGTTCACCGCCGACCCGGTGGGCGTTACTCCCTCGGTGAGAGGTGCCGCCGCCTTGGGCAGAGGCGATAGCTTGTCAAATGCCACCGTCTTGGTCTTGCCCTTGGGGATATCGACCTGCTGACCGAATTTTGTGTACTTGCGCTGAGTCTTGTTCATCTCCAGCACATAGCGGTTCAGCACAGCCTCCATAAGCGGACTCATGCCCGCGGAGGTGGTGGTGTTCATATTCAAAAGAGCTTCATGATCTGTCATTTATTGTCCCCCTTTATATGTTTTTGATATTGTTTATATACTGCCTGAATTCCTCGCGGCTCATCGTCGCGGGATTCACACGCGAGCGTCCTGTGCCCTTGTTAGCGCTCTGGGCGTTCTGCGGGATCTCGCGGCGCTCCGGCTCCGGCTTATCCGCCGCGGCGTGGGTCATCATCAGATACGCCTGCGCCACCGAGCTGCCGCGCGTGATGGCTTCGGAAAATACTTCATTTTTCATCGCGTCGATGAGGCTGAAGTCCGGCACGATTTCTTTAAGCTCCGCCTCGCCGCGCTTCCATTCCGCGATTATCCTCGCCTCGGCATCGCCGCGGGCTTCGGTCTCCGCCTCCGGCTCAGGCTCCGGCGCGGGCTCCTCCTCCTTTATTTCCTCCTCAACGGCCGCGGTCTCCTTTTCCGGCTCCGCCGCCTTGCTGCGTCCCCATTTAGTTTTGGTCATGCTATCTCTCCTTTACCAATAATTTTTAAGCTTATGCTTTTCGTGCGGCATATGCGCGGTGAGCCATCTTTTGTATTCATTAAGGCTCATGTCAAATGCCGCCATGTTCGTGTTATACGCCGCCGTATCGCGCTGATACTGTGCGATCTTTGCAAGAAGATAGTCGATGTACATAACATCATACGGCGCGTCACACACTGTTTTATCTGTCACCTCCCGCTCTATGATAACGCTTGCCGCCCCCGAAAGCTCCGGCAGCGTGCCGTCTTCGACGGTCAGGATATATCCGCGGATATCGTCGGGATCATACTCCACCGCAAGCAGCGGTATGCCGCGCGTCTTTATGCCGCCGCAGGTGATGATGAGCATGTCGCCTGAGACAAACTCGCAGTCATGGATATACAGTCTGTCGCCGTCCGCCTCCGCCATACCCTGATACCTCGGCATCCTTATCGGTCGGTACGGCTCCTCGTATATCACCGTAAGCTCGCCCTGCGGCATAATGCCGGGCGGCAGCGCGCAAAGCCTTCTCGGCAGCTCGCGCCTGCCGATATAGATATGTGTGACCTGCTCCATCCTCACCCCCTCGGGCAGGAGTATCGTCCCGTCCGGCGCAGCGGGCGGGTGCAGCTCATGATACACCGTCCTGTCCTCTGCGGCAAGCATCGCCGATACCTCGTTACACCAGGTATAAAGCTCGCATTCGCTGTACTCTGACGGATAATACTCCCTCACGCGGCGTATCACCTCGTTTATATACAACCCATCATCCCCCTTCCTCTTTTATCTCGGCAAGGATGATAACGCCCGTCTCGGCGGCATCGTCTGTGCCCTCGCCCTCGACATCGCGCCAGTACTGATAGAGCGCCTTGCCCGCGCTTATTATATCGGAGTTCGCGGCGTTGAGCTGCACCACCTCGGGAGTCTCCTCGGTGACGACATTCTTCTGCCTGCCCTCGCTCTCGGTGGTGGTCTTTTTCTTGGCGGCGAGCTTTTCGATCTTATGCTCGTCGCGGACTATCGCGCTCCATGCGGCGAGCACCTCGTCCATATCGGCGATATCCGCCCTCACCGGCTCCGCCCCGTCAAGGCTCTCCGAGATGATCCTGAGATACGCCGCGACATCCTCGTCCTTTCTCAGACGGTAAGCCTTGTTCCGCGGCATACAAAGCTCCCGCGCCGCCGCGGAGGCGTTGCGCCCGTTTTTGTAGTAGACGAGCGCGAACCTGAGCTTGTCATCATTCACGAAGCCATCACTCTCTCTATGCGCTTTTCGCGGAGGCGCATTGCGGTTTTGAGCTTTTCGGCGGTCATCCTGTCCTTTGTCTTGAAGAACGGACAGCCGAGGCAATGCTCGTCGTTCTCGTTCTCATCCTCATCCTCGGCTACATTGTACCAGCCGGTGAGCGCGCTGCAGGAGTGCTTCCCTGATCCTGTCGCCTTGTAGAACGCGCACTCGATATATTCGCCCTTCATGTTTTTGATCCTTGCTTCAGTCATTTCCCTCTCCCTTCTTTTATGTCCCCTAATGACAGTTTTATTCGCATTTTATGAGGTAGCTCTCGCGCTCGCGCTCGAAGATCTCGTCGCGTGCCGCGTCCTCGCAGTGCATGCAGAAATATCTGTAGTTTATATAATAGCAGTCGTCGCCGGGAATGATCGCGTTGCCGCAGCAGTCGCAGCTTGGCGCATCCTCGTCATAATATTCGTCGGCATCCATATACGGCTCATAGAGCCTGCCAAACGGTACGGTAAACATTTACGGAGATCCCCCCTCTTTCGTGATAAAGTCATAGTGCGTAAACGCTTTTGCGCTTTTGTGCTATGATTATAACACCCGAACATATGTTTGTCAATGACATAAATAGGACAATAAAATTTCAGTTTGATAATTTGACAAACGGAGCAAAATGTGGTATAATCACGTACACTTTAAGACCGTATATTTTTTGTTTTCAAACAGGGGGATAAATGAATAATCCAAACAGCTTTATTATGATACCCGCGTCTGTTATGGGCGACGGGCAATTACATGAGCCGTGCAAGATGCTGTACGCCTATATCGTGCTGCTCTCATCCCGCACCGGCTACTGCTTTGCCTCCAACGCACATTTTGCGAGGCAGTTCAACAGGACAGAGCGCACGATCGGCAGATGGCTCACCGAGCTCAAAGAATCCGGGTATATCAAGACCTGCGAGGGTAAAAACGAGACGACCGGACGGAAGCAGCGCAGGATATACCCGCGCGGGGAGGACAGAAATGTCGGGAGCACCATGACAGAAATGTCCGGGGTCAGCGGACAGAAATGTCCTGAAGGGTATGACAAAAATGTCAGGCATAATAATATAAAATATAATAATATAAATATATATAAAAGAGATTACATATCACCCACAGACCCACGCTATACTTTAATGTCCCCAACCGGAGATATAGCAAGGATAGAGGAAAAATTCATGGAGGCATATATAGGCGAGGGATAAAAAAACAACTCTTATCTGCTCAGCTTATACAGGGCATACTGATTTAATGATACCCCCTCATTATGCGCGGCAGCCGCAAGCGAGCGATGCAGAGATTTAGGTATTCTTACAACAAACCTGCCGCTGTAATTCTCGGCATTATACGGCATAGGGATATCAAGCCCGTTTTCAAGTCTCGTTTCTATATAGCCCTCCATCGCTTCGGTGACATTTCTGTACGCTTCATCAAAGGTATCACCATCACTCTGGCACCCGTCAAGCTCCATCACTCTGGAATAATAGTATTCACCGCTCTCATCATTCATTTTCTTAACTATGATGTTATACGGCAGCTTCATATAATCCTGTACGGTCACGCTGATCCCTCCTTACTTTGATATTCTGCTCAGCACATCCTTCACATATACAGCTCTCAGCGGCGTTCTGTCCGGAATCGTCAACACATCACCCTTATCATTTATGAACTGCATATGAGACCCCTTCTGCCGATCAAGTCTGTATCCATATGCTCCCAAGACCTTTTTGATCTCTTCCGGACGGATACCGTTTGGCTGTGCCTTCATCTTCTCAATTATTTTCTCTACCGTCGGCATATGACCACCTCATAAATATAGTATCATATTCAATATCATTTGTCAACAATATTTTTTTCAGGCGCACACATTTTTTATTTCCTGCAACAGCAGCGCCAGCCCCGCATAAGCTGCACAAAAAATTTTATAAGCTATTGCAATTACGGCGGAATTGGTATATAATATACTCAAATATATTTTCAGGAGGACGAACCAATGAACATTCTTGTTACCGGCGGAGCCGGATATATCGGCAGCCACACCTGCGTTGAGCTGCTTAATGCGGGCTATGATATAGTAGTAGTTGATAATCTTGACAACTCGAACATAAAGGCGGTGGAGGCTATAAAGCGTCTTACCGGAAGGGATTTCCCGTTCTATCAGTACGACCTTCTCGACCGCGAGGATCTCGAAAAGGTATTTAAGGAGAATAAGATCGACGGCGTTATCCATTTCGCGGGACTGAAGGCAGTCGGCGAATCAACACGGATACCGCTCCGCTACTACCACAACAACATCACCGGCACGCTCATACTCATGGAGCTTATGGAGAAATATGATGTCAACAACATCGTGTTCTCATCCTCGGCAACAGTTTACGGTATGCCGAAGTCGGTGCCGATCACCGAGGATTTCCCGCTCTCGACCACCAACCCCTACGGCTCGACAAAGCTGATGATCGAGAACATCATGAAGGATGTGTCCGCGGCGAATCCGAAGCTCTCCATCACGCTCCTGCGCTACTTCAACCCGATCGGCGCGCACAAGAGCGGTGAGCTGGGCGAGGACCCGAAGGGCATCCCCAACAACCTGCTCCCCTATGTGGCACAGGTCGCGGTAGGCAAGCTGGAGAAGGTGCATGTATTCGGAAACGACTACCCCACCCCCGACGGCACAGGCGTAAGAGACTATATCCATGTTGTTGACCTTGCACTCGGCCACCTGAAGGCGATAGAGCACTGCTCCGGCAAGGAGGGCGTGCATATCTATAACCTCGGCACAGGCAACGGCTACAGCGTACTCCAGATAATCGATGCATTCAGTAAGGCATGCGGCAAGGAGCTGCCGTATCAGATCGACCCGAGACGCCCCGGCGATATCGCCGAATGCTGGGCAGATCCGTCAAAGGCGAAAAACGAGCTTGGATGGGTCGCAACGCGCGGCATTGCGGAGATGTGCGAGGACTCATGGCGTTGGCAGAGCACACACCCCAACGGCTTTGACGACTGATACTCAAATATTCAAAAAGCGAGAGCGGAACCCCGCCCTCGCTTTATTCGTCTATCCATATCCGCTCGACGGCGGTGCATTTTCCGGTGCCCTCATCCACTGTGAAGATCGCGCCGCAAAGCTGACCCCTGCCCTGCGCCAGCTCGAACTTCTGCGGGATCCCCGTCCTGAACCGGTTCACGATTATGGTCTTGTTCATGCCCAGCACCGAATCCGACGGGCCCGTCATACCGAGATCGGTGATATATCCCGTTCCGTTTTTGAGTATCTTAAGATCCGCTGTCTGGATATGTGTATGCGTGCCGAAAACGGCGCTCGCCTTACCGTCCAGGAAGTAGCCCATCGCCTGCTTTTCGCTCGTCGCCTCGGCGTGGAAGTCAACGAAGATGACGGGCGTTACCGCCTTCAGCCTTTCCACCTCACGCTCCGCCGCGGTAAACGGCGAGTCGCACGGCGGCATCTCGACCTGACCCATGAGGTTTATTATCCCGACCTTCACGCCGTTCTTTGCGGTGACTATCACGCTCCCCTCGCCGGGCGAGCCGGACGGCAGATTTGCCGGGCGGATAACATCGCCCTCATCACGCATGATGGATACGATCTCCTTCACGCCCCAGACATGGTTGCCGGTCGTGAACGCATCAACACCGGCGCGCTTCATCTCGCTGTAGCATGCGCGGGAGAGTCCGCGCCCGTGGCACGAGTTCTCGCCGTTGGCGATAACGAGATCCACGCCCTTTTTATATTTCAGCTCATCTACGAATTTAAACAGCATATCGCGCCCGATCCGGCTCACGATATCACCGATACATAAGACCTTCATAGTTTACTCCTTATACAAAAAGGAGCTGTGCCGGAAGGGTAGAAGATTGAATCGATACACCGCGATCCGTACCTTTATCGCACGGTGCGCGTATCGGGTCAGTTACCGACAGCTGCTCCTTATTTTGTGGTTTCAGCGAAAGCGTTATTTAGCGTAGTCTACTGCGCGGGTCTCGCGGATAAGGCTTACCTTGATCTGACCCGGATATTCCAGCTCGCTTTCTATTTTCTTTGCAATTTCCTTAGCAACGATTATCATTGCGTCGTCATTTACCACCTCGGGCTTGACCATGATACGTATCTCACGCCCCGCCTGGATAGCGAATGACTTCTCAACGCCCTCATACTCGTTTGCGATCTCCTCAAGCTTCTGCAGACGCTTTATGTAGGTCTCAAGATTCTCTCGTCTTGCACCCGGACGCGCCGCGGAAATGGCATCAGCCGCCTGGACAAGTATCGCTATCATCGTCTGAGGTTCAACATCGCCGTGATGTGCCATGATGGCATGTACAACATCCTTATTCTCGCGGAATCTCTTAGCGATATCCGCGCCGATCGTTACATGTGAGCCCTCCACCTCATGGTCAACGGCCTTGCCGATGTCATGAAGCAGTCCCGCGCGTTTAGCGAGGTTCACGTCACAGCCCAGCTCGCCTGCCATGACGCCCGCGAGGTATGCCACCTCAACGGAGTGCTTGAGTACATTCTGACCATAGCTCGTTCTGTATCTGAGCTTGCCCAGGAGCTTGATAAGCTCGGGGTGCAGTCCGTGTACTCCGGTCGAGAATGCCGCGTTTTCGCCCTCCTGCTTGATAATAGCCTCGACTTCCTTGCGTGACTTCTCTACCGATTCCTCGATCCTTGCCGGATGGATGCGTCCGTCAACTATCAGCTTCTCCAGCGCCATCTTTGCGACCTCGCGTCTTACGGGGTCAAAGCTTGACACTATGACCGCCTCCGGCGTGTCGTCGATGATAAGATCGACTCCGGTAAGCGTTTCGAGAGCTCTGATGTTGCGTCCCTCGCGGCCTATGATGCGGCCCTTCATCTCATCGCTTGGCAGGTTCACTACGGAAACCGTCGTCTCAGCCACATGGTCTGCGGCTACCTTCTGGATAGACATGGCAACTATGTTCTTTGCCTTCTTCTCCGCGGTCTCCTTTGCCTCTTGCTCAATTTCTTTAACCATAACAGCAGCGTCGTGTCTTGCGCTCATCTCGATCTCTTTGACGAGAATGCTCTTTGCCTCGTCACGGGTCATGCCCGAGATACGCTCAAGCTCCTCCGTCTGCTTCTGCTTAATTTCTGCTATTTCGCTTTCTTTCTTTTCAAGACCCTTCATCCTGGCGTTGAGCGACTGCTCCTTGCGCTCAAGATTATCTGTCTTTTTGTCGAGAGCTTCCTCCTTCTGATTCATCCTGCGTTCCTGGCGCGAGATCTCGCTGCGGCGCTCCTTGATCTCACGATCAAGCTCCTGGCGCAGCCTCTGATTCTCCTCCTTCGCTTCCAAAAGCGCTTCGCGCTTTTTCGCGTCCGCAGAGCGTTCAGCGTCCTCAACTATCGACTTAGCCTTCTGTTCGGCAGAGCCGAGCTGTGCTTCGGCGATCTGCTTTCTGTGCTCAATTCCTGATGCAAAGCCCTTTTTATAAGCTATCATACAGCCGGCTACGGCTGCAGCAGCAACTAAAACTATCAGTACTATTAGAATTATAGTCGTTACAGTTATCTTAAACACCTCCATCTCCTTGCGAATATTTGTATATCCCGCACGCAACCGGAGGCGTATCCATGATTGCTTAATCCTTTTTCTATGTAAAAGTACAGTTTCGCATTGCGCGGAAAAGCAGGTATTATGCCGCGCCCAAAACCTTAAACAATCATTTCGGAACCACCAATATGATTGTGTGCAGCTTCAATTACTGTAAAATTTACAGAAAATTTTTAAAGAATATCAAGCATCATTTATTTTATAATACTTTCGGTCAAATGTCAAGAAGTTTTTTAAATTAACATAATTTTGTCACATTACGGAAATATAACGCAGCTGCGTTCCGGCGGGCAGCCGTGAGAGCTGACCTCTAACCCTGCAGCCTCAGCACGCGCGCGACGGATATCAGGTTCACCGCCATGCCGAGGCAGTACGCCGCATCCGTGCCGATTATCGCGCCGTAGATGTTGAACTCCGGCCGCGATGCCAGAAGCGCCGAAAACAGCAGCTTCACCCCCGCCGCGGCAGCCATGCCGATGAACGCCCGCCAGATATGCCCCATAGATTGCAGTATCGCGCCGCATATCTGCATCACGCAGATGAAGATCACCGACGGCGCGGCGAGCCGCAGCATGGGCGCGCTGTAGGTGTTGCGGAACAGGATATGCAAAATAAGCTCCGCCGCGACCGCGAGCGCCGCGGCTGCCGCTATGCCGCAGAACGCGGACAGGCCTATGCCGCGCCATGCCATGCTGCGTATCTTTTTCACATCCCCTACCGCCGCCGCGCCGGATATGACAGGGATTATGCTGATGCCGAGCGTCGCCAGGAACCCCGCCGGAAGATTAAGCACCGTCATGGCATAGCCGGTGTATGCGCCGTATATAAACCGCGCCTGCTCCTCGCCGAGTCCGGCGCGGAGCAGACTCGCGCGTATCAGCGAATTATCGCACACAGCCGCCGCGGAGGTAACGAGCGAGATGAAAAACAGCGGCAGAGCAAGCTCTGCTATCTCCCGCATTATCTCACGCCGCCCGCGCCGCAGCGCGCGGATGCCGCGGAATGAGATCAGATACCACACGCAAAGCATCAGCGTTGCCGCCGCCTCGCCGACGGTCACGCCGCCCGCCGCGCCCGCGGCTGCAAGCTGCGTGCCGAGCGGCACGAGGGCGACAGCTAAGAAATAGCCGGCAAACAGCTTTATAAACGCCTCTATCACCTGAGAAACGGCAGTCGGCACCATGTCGCTCCTGCCCTGGAAGCCGCTCTTTACCGCCGTTCCGAGCGCGACGAGCAGCACCGCCGGTGAGATAGCGCGCATAGCCCATACCGCGCGCGGCTCCTTCATAGCGAGCGCAAAGAAGTCCGCGCCGTACCACAGCGCAAGACTGCCCGCCAGTCCGGTTATGAGCAGGATATAGTTCGACAGCCTCACTATCGTCCTCGCCCGCGGCGCGTCGCCCACCGCATGGGCGGCAGCCGTCAGCTTCTGCACCGCAAACGGCAGCCCCGACACGACAAAGGTGAGGAACATTATATACACATTGAACGCGGTGTTATAGACCGCCATGCCCTCCTCATGGATTATGTATGTGAGCGGTATCTTCAGCACCGCGCCGAGTACCTTTGAGATGATATTCGCCGCCATCAGAATGACCGCGCCCGACAGAAATGAATTTTTCAAGCCTGTATCTTCCTTCCATAAAAGCCTTGTATTCTATATTTATTTGTGCTATAATTCGATTATACAAATTTTATAAGGGAATGATTGATTATGAAAATTCAAAAGCTCAGCCGCGCACGCGGCACGATCACCGTACCCGGTGACAAGTCCATCTCGCACCGCGCGGTGATGCTCGGTGCACTTGCGGACGGAGTAACGCATATAACCGGCTTCTTAAACGGCGCCGACTGCCTTTCCACCATAGACTGCTTCCGCGCGATGGGGATAGAAACGGAGATAAAAGGAACGGATGTCACCGTTTACGGCAAGGGGCTGTACGGGCTTAAAAAGCCGGAAAGGACGCTCTATACCGGCAACAGCGGCACGACCACGCGGCTCCTTTGCGGCATTCTTGCCGGACAGCCGTTCGATTGCACTATCTCCGGTGACGCGTCGATCGCAAAGCGCCCGATGGGGCGCGTTACGAAGCCGCTCTCGCTGATGGGCGCGGATATCGAAAACGAATACTGCCCGCTCATCATCCGCGGCAAAAGGCTGCATGGCATGGACTATCACATGACCGTCGCGAGCGCGCAGGTCAAAACGGCGCTGATCCTCGCCGGACTTTACGCCGAGGGCGAAACGGTGATACATGAGATCGAAAAGTCCCGCGACCATACCGAGCTGATGCTGAGGGCTATGGGCGCGGATATAGAGGTGGACGGACTGACGATAAGGGTAAATAAGGCCGAAAGGCTCGCGCCGCAGGATGTGGCTGTGCCGGGCGATATATCGTCGGCGGCATTCTTCCTTGTGCTGGGCGCGATACTGCCGGATTCGGAGATAACGATCAAAAATGTCGGGATAAACCCGACGCGGACGGGAATCATAGATGTTCTGCGCGATATGGGCGCGGATATGGAGATCAAAAACGAGCGCACCTCCGCCGGAGAGCCGGCGGCGGATATCACGATCCGCTCATCGGAGCTGCACGGCACGGAGATCGGCGGCGCGATAATACCGCGGCTCATCGACGAGCTGCCCGCCATCGCGGCGGCGGCGGTGTTCGCAAACGGGCGGACGATCATCCGCGACGCGGCGGAGCTGAAGGTCAAGGAGACCGACCGCATCCGCGCGGTGGTGGATGAATTCACAAAATGCGGCATAGCCGTGACCGAGACGGACGACGGCATGATAATAGACGGCGGCAGACCCATACACGGCGCGGATTTTGCGACCTACGGCGACCACCGTATGGCGATGAGCCTCGCGGTGCTCTCGCAATGTGCCGAGGGCGGCTCGACCATAGACGACGAGAGCTGCGTCGCTGTGAGCTATCCCGGATTCTTCGCCGACCTCTACGGGCTGGACGATAATTGATATGATAGATAAACAAAGACCGCTTTTCCCGCAAAGCGGTCTTTCTCTGCTGTGGTAAATTTCAGTTTAGCGGAGCATTTGCGGCGGCGCTCTGCTAAGCCGTCCTTTTTTAGCCGGCTCGTAAGAGACGGATCAAAAAGGAA
>CAMNAT010000037.1 GCA_946531785.1 uncultured Oscillospiraceae bacterium | reverse complement strand
GGAAGGGGGACCGCCGCCGAAGGCGGTGGTGGAAGGTTTACTAAACTGAAATTTACCTCCATATCAACATCTCCCCGCATCCGTCAAAACGCCCAGACTTGCCTCATTTCCCTTGACAGGCAGGAAAATATATGGTACAATCAAAATAACTTTACAACAGGGGTTGACAGCTGTGTATATGAGTGATAGCATACATACATACATACATACATACATACATACATACATACATAGCATTTTTGCGCCCTTTTTTAAATCGTATAATGTAAAAGCGCATATCGCGGGATAGCTTTACCCTGTGATATGCGCTTTTTGTGTTATAGCATAAAAATATTTTACAGAAAGGGGTTTTCAGAAAATGAAAACTAAAAAACTATTAAGTGTCATTGCTGCGGCAGCGCTGGCGCTGACATCATTCGTATCGCTTGCGGTGACGGCAAGCGCGGAGGACTATAGGCTGGAGTTTGACGACCGTGAGCAACGCTTAAACGAAGTCGAAGGCACTTTGCCAGAGGTATTTGAGATACCGGGCGAGATAGAAGGAGTAACGGTATCAGAGATTGGTGTATTCGCATTTCGGGATCACACAGAATTGAAAGCAGTAATTATTCCGACAAGTGTAACCTCCGTACGCTATCATGCATTCATAGGCTGCCAAAACCTGGAGCAGATAGTATTTCTCGGAACGGCGGAAAGTGTCACCTTAGAGGGTGGCTGGAACGATGGGTGCAATGCGGAGGTGATTTATTACGGTCAAACGCCTGTAGTCGAAGTAAATCCGAACGTTGACGGCACGGATGTGACCGAGGGCATGATACTTAATGCCGGCGATGTCATTGAGTCCCCCAGCAAAACTATGTGGGTACAGCTGACATGGACTGATGAAGAAGCGTATGAGGTATCATCATATACAGTGCCGTACACATATCAGTCGTACAGAGTTAAGTGGATTTGGAATGGTGATTATAATTGGGTCATAGAGCTTGAGCCGTATGTTTATGTTGAGTCTGTATCGTTTGCGGAAAGCAGTCTGAGCCTTGTCGCAGGCAACACAGGCTCTCTTGCGGCAACGGTAAGCCCCTCGAATGCATATAATAAGGGTCTTACATGGGCATCGAGCGATACCTCCGTTGCGACCGTAAACGGCAGCGGAGTTGTAACAGCCAAAGCAGCGGGTACCGCAACGATCACAGCGACAAGCAACATGGACAATACGAAGTCTGCTTCATATACCGTAACAGTTACAATGCCCGCGACCGTAACAGGCAAGGTCGATCGGGTTGTAGTCAATAAGGATGGCAATGACGACGGCGCTACCGCGTTCATAACAACTCTCACAAAGAGCGGTGACGGTGAAGTTACCGTAAGCGGCGTTACATGGAATGTAGTATCACCCGCAAAGGACGAAGTCAAGGCGTTTGAAAAGACACTGCCGGCAATGACATTTAGCGGCGACAATGCAAGCGCGACTGTTGCACTTGTTATAGGCAATCTGTATGACTTAGAAGCATCGGCTAAAGTAACTGTTCAATAAGGAGGTAAGATAGAAATGAGAAAATATACAAGACCCGAAATGGAATACAAGGTATTTGAAACTGAAAATGTACTGACAGCATCGGGCGGCTCGGAGACGACTGACAGCTCCGCGGCATTGCTTTCAAAAGAGCTGACAACAAAATACGGAGTAGCACAAGAAAATATTGTTAATGATCTTTGGTAATAAACAAAGTCAAAGTACAAGGACGGCAGCGATGCCGTCCTTGTATTATTATTCTTTCAAAAGAGTTTCCCGGTCAAGGCAGTTGATGCTCTTTCCCTCGCATGCGAGGCGGAATATCAGGAGCATGGTATTAAAGCCGGTAGTAATAAAATCCATTACAATGTCAGCCGTTGTTGCCAGGACCAGGGCTTCGGCAGGAATGCCCAGAGCAGCAAACAGAACGGTGAAAGCAAGAATACACGCGCCCGGAACAGGCGGCAGGGCGATGACAAGAAGCGTAATGGTCACGACCGCCATGATAAGCCAGGACGGGCTGACCCCGACATTATAGATCTCAGCAAGCGCGCAGGCCAGAACAGAGAAAAAAGCTGCGGTTGAAGGCTTGTAGAGCACCGATCCCAATGGATACACAAACGATACCAGACTGCTCTTGACTCCGAGCTTTTTTTCGCAGGTCTCCATGCCTAGCGGCAAAGCTGATAAGCCGGAGGCTGTGGTTAAAGCGACTAAGAACGGCGGAAGGACCTTTTTCAGGAGCATTATCGGCTGGCACTTCAGGCGGATCGAGGATATTATCCAAAGGCTCACTCCCAGGATAATGATCGCAATGACGGCAAGCAGCAATATCTTGATGACGGAAAGCATAGTTGACGCATTTCCCGACCATATCTGGCGGAGCAGCATTACAAACACGAACACCGGGATCAGCGAGCATATCGATGAGATTATGTTCTGCATAAGGACGGCTGCTTCCTCTGTAAGGCCGCGGATACGGTTTCCGCGCTCTCCTATGGCGAGCAGCCCGCCTCCGATAAGGATCGCGATCACAATGATCTGTAAAGCGTTGCCGGTCTGGAACGGCTCTATGATATTAGCAGGCAGGATATTGAACAGCATCCGGCTGATCTGGCTCAGCTGCGAAAGCTGCCCGCCGGAGTCTTCGGAAAAGCTCAGATTTAAAAACGGCATAACAAGGATCGTTGCCGCAATGCTGACAGCGAATGAAATGCAGATAAACTTCAGCAGGATCGATTTGCCCATACGCCCGAGTGTCACGGAATCCCCCATTTGCAGGATCCCGCTGCAAATGGTTAAGACGATCATCAGTCCGGAGAAGGTCCTCATAAGTCCCAGAAATCCGTCTGTTACCGGAGTGAGGAGCACATCGTTCAGCCCCTGACGCGTGGCATCGGACAAATAATTTCCGATAAAGCCGAGCAGCAGGGCGCAGAGGATCGCAACCATGATGTAAAAGACAGTGCTGCGTTTCGGCTTGTCTTTCAATATGAGGGAAACGGTGTTCACATTGTCCCGATAGCTCCATGACGGGGAAAGCCCCAGCGATGCCATTATGTCGCTCGACCAAGGGTTTTTGCTGCCGGTGGTGGGGTCAAAGGGCGGCGTTTCGTAGCGCAGACGGAAAACCTGCCGACCGAATTGCTTTCCGATACCGACATAGATTTTTATGCTGCTGCCGCAGCTCTCCATGATATTGAGAAGAAGCTCCTCCGCTGTAAGTCGAATTCGTATAATATTGCGTTTTTCCATATTCTGCTTGTTCAGATACTCCTGAAGTCCGGCGGAGATCGCTGTTGCGCCTGCTTTGTCTAATGTGTATTCCTTGTAGGTCAATGCCATAATTATCACCCTTTTTGAATTTTTTATTTATATTCGTTAAATCAAATATAACAGGATAATTATACAACATAAATGTTTTTTTTTCAACATGTTTCAACATGTTTGTAAAAAAAAGAGCCGCACGCCGTTTTCCTGCACAAAACAGGGAAATAAAAACTTCACAATACTGTCATTAAAATGTAACAAAAAACCACTTGAACGGGCATATATATTGTGTTATAATACAAAAAGATAAGTATACTCGGAATTAAATACTTCAGAAGAAGGAAAGGATTGACGATAGATGAAAAAGGGTATTGTTTCTTTGATAGCATCCGTGGCTGCTCTCAGTATTGCCGGCTCGGCATTTGCAGTGACCTTCTCCGATATAAAGGGCGATCAGTTCTTCTGGTGCGCTCCCCAGATCGAGGAGATGGCAGGAAAGGGATATATCACAGGCTATGAGGACGGCACCTTCCGTCCGGACGAGACTGTTACCAAGCTTGAGGGCATCGCGCTGTTTGCGCGTATGATGGGCTCGGGCGACAAGGCAAATGAGGATCTCTTAAAGACCGCTCACGCGCAGTATGACAGCGCGCTTAAAACAGCCGGTCTCTCATGGGGACAGGACGAGCTTGTATATATGCTCTATAAGGGCGCGCTCACCGCGTCGGATATAACCACATATATCGCCGGCGAGGCTAAGAACACGGCATTGACGCGCGGCGAGGCTGCGGTCATCATAACAAAGGCTATGGGCGGCGAGGAAAAGGCTACGCAGAACATGAGCGTATCGCTTGAATATCTTGACGCAAAGCTCATACCGACAAACTATCTGCAGTATGTTAAATATGTAACGGACAACGGCATAATGCAGGGAACTGACAACAACTTCAACGCAGCGAATTCAGTTACGCGCGCGCAGCTTGCGGTAATGCTCTCAAGGGTTGACGGCAAGAGCGCGTACAGCTTCATAAACGGCACTCTTACGAATGTCGATCCGGGATCGTCAACTATAACCATAACAGCTGACGGCACGACAAAGAGCTATTCATATACAGATGATACAAAGTTCAAGATCAAGGGCGATATAGCGGCGGCATCGGCAATACCGGGCACTGTTGCGGCGGTCGTTCAGCTTTCGGGCGACAAGGTAACCGAGGTTGACGCGATGAGCGATGTAGCGGACGAGACTATCTCGGGAATATTCGCAAGCTACAATACGAATAACGGTATAATCAAGATCGGCATAAAGGAGTCAGAGACAGATAAGGCTGTCAAGATGTACACATGTATTGAGAATGTGCCGATAACGTATAAGGGCACCCCGGCAACGGTAAGAAGCATCTCAAACGGTGATCCCGTTAAGCTTGAGCTCTCCGGCGGTCTTGTACAGTCGGTAGTAGCGGGCGAGGCGCTTGAGACCATCACAGGCGCGACCATTGAGGATATCGTGATCGACGGCGAGAAGGTGACTATCACGATATCGTCGGCTGACAACAAGTATAACGGTCAGTCATATCCGGTAGCAAGCACCGTTAAGGTCAAGAAGTCAAATAATGATGCAGAGCTTTCAAGCATATATAAGGGCGACAAGGTGACGCTCACGCTTCGCTATGGCGAGATAACTGATATAGTTGCGACCTCTACATATGCAACGGCAAACGGAGTTATTGAGTCTATACTTATCGCGGCACAGCCGGAAATGACTGTAAAGGTAGACGGTAAGCCTAAGACATACCAGATCCCGCTTGATTGCGCGATAACCGTAAACTCAAAGGAAGGCTCCATCTACGACTTCCGCGTAGGCGACAGCGTATCGATAACGACCCAGTCAAACGCGATAACAAAGATCGCGACGACCACCGGCGCTGTCAATATCGACGGCGGCGTAACCGGCGTTGTAGCTGCTGTAAATACAAACTACGGATTCATAAGCATCATGGTAGGCTCAAATGAGTATCCGGTAACGGTATTCAAAAACGCAAAGACGACCTTTATCACAAGTGACGGTAAGACTATAGACTTAAAGTCGATAAAGCCGGGCGACACAGTTCAGTGTAACGGCTCGACGACAAACGGTGCGTTCGTGGCAACGCTCGTGATGGTAACAAAGGCAGCAAACTGATAATCAGAATAAACGCACTGAGGCTGAGCTTGCTCAGCCTCAACGCATATTATAAGCAAAAAGGCAAGGAGATAAATAAACGTTATGCTTAAGTTTTTCAAGAAGTATTCAAAATGGGTATCTGTATTTATACTGGGTGTCGCGCTCATAGCGGTATACAAGACCTTCAACAGCTTTGAATTCCTCGGAAATCTGCTGTATACGGTAGTGAAGGCGGTATCGCCCTTCATCCTTGCTTTTGTAGTGGCATATCTGTTGAATATACCCATCACAAAGCTGCGCGGTCTGATAGAGAAAAGGGTGAAGGTGGAATTTATCAGGAAGCATTCGCTCGCGTTCAGTATCGCCGCGGTTTATGTGCTGGCTCTCGTTGCGGTAGCTTTCCTGCTCGGCGCGATATTGCCGGCGCTGTTCCGGAACCTGATAGACATGGCAACTAATCTTCCGCAATATGCGGAGGACGCGGTGGATTATATAAACGGTCTGCCGGTCATGGGAACGTTTGGCATAAAGATAAATTCTGCGGATATTAACGAGTTTTTCAAAGGCATCCTGCGAAGCATAAATAACAATGCATATGCCGCGGGCATATTCTCGATCACATCGGGGCTCATGAGCTTTGCGTCGGAGGCGGTAAAGATATTTATAGGTCTCATTGCATCGGTATATATGCTCGTTGACAAGGAGCGTATCCTGAGGGGCTTGAGGCGCATAATAACTGCATTCTCAAAGAGCGACAAGACAGAGCAGGTCATGGAGCGTTTCTCATATATCAACATGATCTTTACTCAGTATATATATTCAAGGCTCATATGCTGCATGATAATGGCGGTGGTATGCTCTATAATACTCTCGATCATGGGCGAGAAGTATGCGCTGCTCCTGGGTATCTTTATCGGCGTAATGGATATAATCCCGTATTTCGGCTCGATCATATCCTGGATCGTCGGCGCGATCATAATGGCAATATCGGGCGGCTTGATGCACTCGGTATGGTGCTCGATACTCATGCTCATAATGCAGCAGATCGACGGAAATGTTATCGCGCCAAGAGTCATGGGCAGCCGTCTTGAGATCCGCCCGCTCACCATCATCATAGCGGTGTCGGTCGGCGGAACGCTGTTCGGATTTGTGGGTATGATAATCTCAGTGCCGGTGGTAGCGGTGCTGAAGCTTGTATTCACCGATTACCTTCAGCTGAGGGAAACGGCTGTTCAGGCAGAGGCTGAGGCATCGGAAGCAGAGGAAGACTGATATGGATATAGCGGTGATCGGCGGGGGCGCATCGGGCCTTATGGCAGCTATCGCGGCGAAAAACCGTGATACCCGCGTAACGATTTATGAGCGCGGCGCAAGGGTCGGCAGGAAGATACTTGCAACCGGCAACGGGCGCTGCAATATGACAAATATGCTTGCAAACGAGGGCAATTACTACGGCAGGGAGCCCTCGTTTGTACGAGGCGCTATCCGGCGGTTCTGGGTACGGGAAACGCTTGATTTTTTTTCTGAGCTCGGAATACTCTGGAAGGAGGAGCGTGACGGTAAGGTGTATCCTTATTCGGACACCGCGTCCTCCGTTCTTGATGTGCTGAGAAGGCGCGTTGATGCATTGGGGATAATAACTCAATGCAGCAGTGATGTAAAAGCGGTAAGAAAAAAGGGACATAAGTTTTTGATAACCTTTTACAGCGGCAAAACAGCCGAGGCGGATCGTGTTATACTCGCGACCGGAGGCCGCGCGGCACCGTCGCTCGGCTCTGCGGGCGGCGGATATCCGATACTTGAGGCGTTCGGGCATAAGATAACGGAGCTTGCTCCGTCGCTTGTGCAGATCAAGACTGATGCGGATGCTGTCCGCGCACTCAAAGGCATAAAGCTGAACGGCAGACTGACCATAGGCGACAGAAGCGAAACGGGCGAGGTCTTGTTCACCGACTACGGACTTTCCGGTCCGCCGGTGTTCTCGCTCTCGGCAGTTCTGGGCAGAAATAAATATGCCGAGCTTGACATCATGCCGGAGTACAGCTATGAGGATGTGCTGATGATGCTGGAGGCAAGGTGTGCTTATCTTTCGGATGCAGAGCTTGCCGAGTATTTCACCGGGATGCTCAATAAGCGCATCGGGCAGGCAGTTCTGAAGACTGCGGGGGCCGCGCCGCTCTCGCGCACAGCGTCGGAGCTTACCGGGCGCGAGCTGAAAAAAATAGCATCCGTGATCAAGGCATGGCGGTTCAATATCCGCGGCACGATGTCGTGGAACAACGCTCAGGTGACCAAGGGCGGAGCCGAAACGGCTCAGTTTGATCCGGTAACGATGCAGTCTAAGCTCGTGAGGGGGCTTTATGTCTGCGGCGAGCTGCTCGATATCGACGGCGACTGCGGCGGTTATAATCTGCAATGGGCGTGGAGCAGCGGCTATCTTGCGGGAACGGCGGCGGGATCGGTAAAACATGAAGGGAGATGATTCGTTTAAATGAAGAATTCTGTTGAAATAACCAGAGGCTATCAGTTCAGGTATATGCTGACAAGGCATTTCGTTGCAGTAGCATGCATAATGCTTTTTGAATGGGTGCTGTTCATATTCTTTGGCTCGCCCATAGCGCGGTATGTGCTTTCGGGCGCGTGTACGATCGCATATTTTGCGATAATGTACAGCGCGGCGGCAAAGCTTGCAAAGTTCGACGCGAAATCGTACACACCGCTGCAGCCCGATATAAAATGGGGGATATACTGGGGGCTTGCACTCAGCGGCATGATAGGTGTGCTCACGCTTTTGTTCATATTCAGCGATAATATGGGCGCTGTCGGCGGCGCGATCAAGCTCATTTTCTATCTTGTAACCGCACCCTGCTTCGGCTTCATGCTCGATGAGCCGGGTAAAATAAAGCTCTATGCCGTTATTATCATCCTCGCGGTGCCGTTTGCAGCATGCGTTTTGGGTTACATAGCGGGCTCATCCGGATTCACCCTTGCGGAAAAGCTGGACGATCTCACTTTTGAAAAAGAGGATGAGGATGAATAATAATACAAAAATCAGCGTAAAACAAATGTAATATAAATGTTAATGCGGTGTTGTTGACAATTTTATGCTATGCAAATATAATTTTATATGGATAAATATATGGGTGAAAAGGGTTACCCCGTTTAAGGATGGGAGGAATAAACGATGATTTGTAAAAAGTGCGGCGCGACTATCGAGGATAATTCGACCGAGTGTAAATTCTGCGGTGCGAAGTATCCCGAGAACGAAGCTAAGACTCAGCCGGAGCCGGAAGAGAGCGCGGATGATACAAAGGTGATCGACACCGAAGCTGTCAATGCCACGGCTGCTGCAGAGGCTGTAGCTGAGACCGAATTCAGCGGCGAAGAGATCGACCGAATGCTTGACGAGAATGAGAAGAACAGACGCAAGCAGCAGGACAGATTGAACGCCGAAAAACAGAAGCAGCTTCTTGAGATAGAAAAACGCCGTCAGCAGAAGAGGAAAAAGCAGATCCGGAACAGACTGTTTATCGCTCTTGCCATTCTTATAGTATTGGGCGGAGTCGGATCGGGAGTGTACTATCTCCAGACCCAGAAGGGCGATGTACCTGAGGTAGAGGTAGTTACGGACGCTCCTGAGTTTACTCCGAATGTTGTTTCAGAGGCACAGACTGAGGATCCGGAAGCAGAGGCGACCGAAGCTCCGGCAGAGCCGACAGAGCAGGCTAACTGGCAGAGCAGCGGAACAGCGTCAACAGGCGCAGCCGCAGGTGTATCAGGCGGCGCGGCAACTGGCAGCACAAATAAGAGTGCGGCAACGGGCGGCAGCGCAAAGCAGAGCAGCGGTACAAATAGTAAGAGTACGGCATCTGCATCGGGCAGCAGCACAAAGCCGAATAATACCGCATCGGCATCGACCGGCTCAAAGAATACTGTATCCACATCGGCTGCACAGCCCAAGGCGGGCACGAAGTACAGCGCAAAAGGCGGCTATGACGGCGAGAAGTTCAACGCAGCGCTCATAACCGGCAAGGAGGTAGTGACCGGCGGAAGCAAGAAGTATCTTGCGTTCGAATTCAACGGCACGACCTACTATGCAAATATAGACAGCGGCTCATCTACCGCAGATGTTGCCGGCAAGCCGATGACGATAAACGCATATAAGACCAGCGAGGTATATAACGGTGTAGGCGTATATGAGATAACCGCGCTCACAAAGTATAACTCAAGCTATGTATTCCCCGAATCGGGCTACAGACTGCTCACCGAGGCTGATCTCAAGGGCAAGTCAGCGCGTGAATTGTATATCGGCAGAAACGAGATATACGCGCGTCACGGCAGACAGTTCAAGGATAAGAGCTTGCAGACATACTTCAACTCATGCTCATGGTATAAGATCAAGACAAGCTATAATACGGCAAATGACGCGGCGAACCTCAACTCGATCGAATTTGCAAACGCGAACTTCATCAAGAAGCATGAGGACGCAAACAAATAAATTATGTTAACCAAAGATAAGCAACAGACGGGAGGTGAAACATAATGAAAAAGTTCTTCAATGAATTCAAGGAATTTGCAATGCAGGGCAATGTTCTTGACATGGCGATCGGTATCATCATCGGTGCTGCGTTCAAGGCGATCGTTGACTCTGTTGTAAACAATATGCTCATGCCGTTCATCGGTCTGCTCACAGGCGGCACCGATTTCAGCGAGTGGGCGTGGACGATAGGCAGCGCAAAGATAGAGTATGGTATATTCATTTCAAATGTTATCAACTTTATCATAGTCGCACTCTTCCTGTTCATGTTCGTTAAGGGAGTAAATCTCTTAAAGCGCGCGAAGAAGGAAGAGGAAAAAGAGGAAGAGGCTGTACCTGAGAAATCAGAGGAGGTAAAGCTCCTTGAGGAGATCAGAGATTGCCTTAAAAAGTAATTGAGAATACTTACAATAAAAACGGTTTGAGAGTGATCCCAAGCCGTTTTTGTCGATAAGAGGTGGATATATGGAACGATGGCAGGAGATAGAGCGCACGATAATCAAGACCTACCGGAAAACGATCTGGAAGCGTTTTGTCGCGGGCATCAATAAATATGAGATGATAAACGAGGGCGATAAGATCGCGGTGTGCATCTCAGGAGGCAAGGACTCGATGCTTCTTGCAAAGTGTATGCAGGAGATACACCGTCACGGTGTAAAGGATTTCGGGCTTGAATTCATCGTGATGGACCCGGGCTATAACCCCGCGAACAGACAGCGGATAATAGATAACGCAAAAACCCTTAATATCCCGATACATATATTTGAGTCGGATATCTTCAACGCTGTGGTGAATATCGAGGACAGCCCCTGCTATCTCTGCGCGCGTATGCGCCGCGGATATCTGTATAAGGAGGCGCAGCGGCTCGGCTGCAACAAGATAGCGCTCGGGCATCACTTTGACGATGTGATCGAGACAATACTCATGGGTATGCTTTATGGCGCGCAGATCCAGACCATGATGCCCAAGCTGCACAGCACGAACCATCCCGGGATGGAGCTTATTCGCCCGCTTTATATGGTGCGTGAGCAGGATATAATCGCGTGGGCAAGGCATAACGGACTGGAATTTTTGCAGTGCGCGTGCCGGTTCACCGAAAACGTCGCCGCGTCCGGGGACGGGATAGGGGAGTCAAAGCGGCAGGAGAGGAAGGAGCTTATAAAGCGCTTCCGCAAGACGAATCCGCATATCGATATAAACATCTTCAACAGTGTTCGGAATATCA